>JAKAJX010000279.1 GCA_021824855.1 Bacteroidota bacterium
CTCCTGTTTTTTTATGCAAATGATTTAAAATATGAAAAATAGTTTCTTCAGTTATTTTTTGAACCGATGCCGCTAAATCTTTATGATATTGCGTGAGTGGTGCATCTTTTGTTCTTGCCTTACCAAATAATGCTTCCATTTTTTGCCCGAATAAAGCCGGAACTACAGGCAAATGATCTTCGCCATAACCAACAAAACCTTTAGATGGTGAACGGAAATAAGAAAGATTTAATTGGAATAAACCATCGTTTGTACAGGTAATTAAATTTTGCAATTTATTTACATATTTAGCTTCGCCATAAGGAGCCAATCCCATTACTTTATATTCATCGCCATAATGAGGAAAACCTAATAACTGCGTAAATGCAGTATAAAAAATTCCTAATGAATGCGGAAAATCAACCGAGTCTAATATTTGTATGTGATTCGCTTTACCAATTCCAATCATGGTGGTAGTAAAATCTCCTGAGCCATCTATACTTAGCACTGCCGCTTCTTCAAAAGGCGAAGCAAAAAAAGCACTGGCCAAATGACTCCGATGATGTTCAACCTGATGAATTTTTTGTTTTAAAACAAAAGCATCCACACCCGATAAATCGGCCAATACCTCTTCAATACTTGCCACTTTTTTTTGATTAAAAAATCGATCTTTTACAAAATGAAAAGAACTAAATGGATGTTTTGACAAGAATAATAATTTATTCCAAAACTTAACACTTGGGTCTCTTCCAATTGCAATATGATCTACTTCTTGCAAACTTATATTTAATTCGCGTAAGCAAAATTCTATTGCCAATACAGGAAAACCTGCCCAATGTTTAATTCGCCTAAACCGCTCTTCTTCAGTTGCTGCAATCATTACACCATCTTTAAATATGGCTGCAGAAGAATCGGCATGATATGCATTGATACCTAAAATAATCATTTAAAAAAATTTATGAAAATAAGTTCTGATACGCTTCTATAAAATTTGATTGCTTACAATAATCTTTTGCCAATTGATATGCACTTGTGCAATATAATTGCCATGATTGATTGTTTTGAGCACTCAATTCATCTAATAAATTTGATATGTTTTTGGGCTGCTGAATATTGACATTCCACCCTGCATTTTTAGCTTGCAAATTATTCCATGGAGTAAAATAACTGGTAATAATGGGTCTTCCTACACTTAAACTTTCGAATAAAGCATGACCAAAATTTTCTCCTTTAGTTAATAGAATTAATGCATCATATTGCAAAATGGTTTGCTGCACCTTTTGAGGTACAATATCTCCCTGATATTTTATACTAATATGCTTGGGCAATTGTGCTATTGCTTTGCTACAAGTATTCCAATAATCTGCTTCTTTTATCGGACCATAAATATCTACATAAATAGTAGATCGGCACATCAACAATGTTTGTATTAACAACAATAAATTTTTCTTTTCTGTAATGACAGAAAGATAGATTAAATGCAATTCATCTTGCTGCTTAGTAGCATTAACCATTATATCAACAGGAGATGCAGGAATATTTGCAGCAATTTTTACAACTGCATTTTTATTAATTCGCTGATAAATATCTTTAGCTTCATCTGCGGTTGTAGCATGCCAAATAATATTTTTAAGCAACCCCGACCAACACAATAATTTTAAATATCCATATTTTTTAAATGGTTTTACTGCCAATGCTCCTGACTGTAACATGCCCCTTGGACTAAGAATATATTTTGGATGATGATAATGAAAAAACCGAATTAATAAAGGATAAAAAAAATAGTACCGAGTATACAAACCATTAATAAAAACTATATCGGGCGCTGCATGGATAAATAACTGACGCATTTGCTTATAACTAATTTTCTTATCAGCATACCAAATAGTAACAGGTACAGATTTTATAAAAATTGTATTCCACGAATTAATGTCAATATTTGAATAAGGGGTAGATACATTTAAATCGTATGCCGATGTAATAACCATATACTCATAGAGTGATGAGGATGCTGTTATGATATTTGCCAAAGATTGAATAGGTCCGCCAGCCCTATACCCCGGATAAAAATAACTATAAACAATTAGTATTTTTTTTTTAGCAATCATAATTAATTATATCCTATCTCTCTTATACTTCTTGTAATATTGTCAGCAACCTTTCCTTATACTTTTCAAAACCAAAAGCATCTAATACACGAGTTTGTAAGTTGGCACCATTTTTTGTGGGAGTATCAAGTACTTTTTCAATAGCCTGTTGCAACTCATGTATATTATCGGGATCGATTAAAGTACCTAAAGCTCCATTCATTAATGCATCTGTGCTTCCATCTTTATTACCGGCAATAACATTTCTGCCGCAGGCAAGCGATTCTATAAATACAATACCAAAACCTTCTTTCTTGCTTGGCATAACAAACAAATCGCACAACAAATAATGATCATTTAATTCATAATCTTCCACAAATCCAATCAACTTCACATAATCGGTTAATTGATATTGCAAGATTAATTGTTCAATACGTTTTTTTTCTTCCGCCTCAGCTTTACCACAAATTAAATAAACAATATCGCTTCTTTTTTCTTTTAACATACCCAATACTTCAATTACTTCATCATATCCTTTATATTTTTCGGAATAAGCCATTCTGGTAACTGTTAATAGTATTTTTTTATTCGCATCAATTGCATATCGTTGTAATAAATATTCGGGCTTTGAGAATGTTTTAGGCAACTTAAAATATGTATCAATAGTATTTGGAAAGATTTTTATTTTATCCGGGTTAAGATGCGGATTAAACTCCAATAATTTATATTTTGTGTATTTACTTACACTTAAAATAATATCGGCTTTTTCAAGTGTTTTCTTTTTAAAATTCGATTGTTCTCTCCATACTTCAATGCCATGCGTTATCATAATTACCTTAACACTTGGCTTAATTTTTTTTATTACAAACCCGATAATGCTAAGATTAATATGGCCAATTATAACTGATTGATATTGCAATGATTTAATGATAGCATAGATTACAAAAAAGAAGCGATTTCCTTTAAACCCTTTAAAACGTAAACGAGGAAAATATTTTTCATCTGTAGCACTATCATAAGAAGAAAAACCATCGGAATCAATATACCCATCAACACTTAATTCGTGTAATGCCTTTAAGAAACTGCGATTAAACTTTTCGATTCCTCCTGTAAAAGAAAACCCCGTTAAATAAAGAAATACTATTTTAGGTAATGATTGTTTCAATATTTATGTTTAAATATATTTATACAACAAATCTACAATTTATGATTATCTTTTACCTGAATATTTTCTGCACTACTTAATAAATAGCACCAATATCTGCTCCAATGCACATTGCCATTTACTAAGCCTTTGTATAATTGTTTAAAATGTTTTTCGGTTCTATGAAAAGTAACATGCTGCATCCATGTTTCAAATGGAAAAACAAAGCCTTGTTTAGTTCTGTTCCAGATTGCCTCGGGTAATTCATTCTTAAATGCCTTAATTAATAAATGTTTAATTTGATGATGATTATACCGAACTTCAGGTACAATATTATACACCAATTGCATTAATTCTTTATCTAAGAAAGGAACTCGTACTTCTAAGCTATGCCACATACTCATATAATCTGTATCTTTTAATAATTGATTGAGCATATACAAGTTTGTTTCAAAATAGCTTACTTTTTCTAAGGGCAATAACTTCTCGGTAAATTGAGGCAGTGCTACTTCATTTAATAAAGTCAATATTTCTTCTTCGGTACAATCTAACAGTTGTGCTACCTGAGCAGGAATAAAAAAACCTCTATTAAACAAATATTCTCCTAATCCGTTTTTAAGTTGCAAAAAGTTAACTTTCTTTCTTTTATCATCTGGGAAAATATTAGCTACTTCAAACATAAAATCGGGCAACCACTTAACAGCATTCACTAATTTGGTTCTTTTAAAAGAATTGTATCCACCAAATAATTCATCTGCACCTAATCCACTTAAAACCGCAGTTAATCCATACTCTCTCGCATATTTGCAAATAAAGTAAGAATTGATACCATCATTACTGGGCTGATCCATTGCATGAATAATATCGGGAATGGAGTCTTTAAACTTTTGTTCCGTTACTAAAAAAGATTGGTGCTGTGCACCGGTTGCATTAATGATAATATTTTGATATTTTTTTTCGGAGAATTTATCGTTATCAAAAACAATTGACAAGGTTTTTAAGTTATTCCCAGTAAATGGTTTGGCCAAAATAGTTAATAAACTAGAATCAATACCTCCGCTTAAAAATAAACCAATTGGTGCATCAGAAATTAAATGTCGTTGTACTGCATCTTTTAAAGTTTCTTTAATTAAAGGCAGTACTTCATCTTCTTTATAAAAAGTATAATTAAAATAAAAATGCTGAAATGCATGGTGCTGCACTTGCCATGTATCTAATTGTATGCTTAAATAGCTCCCTTTTGTTAAAGGCTGTACATTTTGCAATGTGGTAATTGGCTCGGGTAAGTGACCAAATAATAAAAAATATTTTTTCCAATTATCATTTTCGGGCCAACTGGGCTTAATTGCTTTAAATGCTCTTATTTCTGAAGAAAAATAGATGCTGTTTTTGTCAATACTATAATACAAAGGCTTAATACCTGCATGGTCTCTTGCCAGTATTAATTGATTACTGCGTTTATCTAACAACGCCAAAGCAAACATGCCATTGAGGTATGAAAAACATTTGGTTCCCCACTCTAAATAAGCATAAATAATTACTTCGGTATCGGAGGATGATTTAAAATGATATCCTTTTGCAAGTAGTTGTTCTTTTATAATCTGAAAATTATATATCTCACCATTAAAGATGATTACAATATTATTATCTGCATCCGTCATTGGCTGATGACCTAATATCGACAAATCGATTAATGATAATCTACGATGACCAAAAGCCAATGAGCGATCTTCATCAATATACAATCCAAAATCATCAGGACCGCCATGCCGCATAGCATCACGCATTTGTGTTATTAACGATTCGGTAGGTTTATTTTGTTTGTTAACTATTCCGGCTATACGACACATAAGAAGAACAACAAATTACGAGTGATAATAAATAAATAACCAATTATTTTTTTAATTGTTGAATAACGCTATCAATTTCTTGATAATAATTTATCCAACTATATTGTTTTGCTTTTTCAGCGGCTGCTTGGCCCATTAAATTAACCTCTATCCTATTATTAAAATAAAATAATACAGCTTGCTTTAATTGCTCTTTATTACCCGTTGAAATGATAATACCATTAGAGTCATTCACAATATCTTTTGCACCGGTATTGTCCGAAACAATTACCGGTAAACCACAAGCCATAGCTTCTACCACAACAGCAGCCCAACTATCTAAATAACTTGGCATTACCAATACATCACTTTCCTGCAACGCTTTCACCAAATCGCTATGCGACAAGTATTCCAAATACTGAATATTCCGATATTGGCTTTTAGTATTTACCAAATAAGAAGCATCGCCTCTTGGTCCAACAATTAATAATTCTATCGGAAACGGAAGTAATTCTTGCATTACTTCCACTAACAAGGCAATTCCTTTTCTTAATGTTACAATTCCTACAAAAATGAGACGCAATGGAACATCTTCAGAATTTATTAAAAAGTTCTTTATTTGAAACTGATTAGGATTAAATCCTAAATGCACTTTACTTATTTTATCAGCATCAATTCCATTGTCGATAAAAGTTTGTTGAGCAAAAGAAGACAATACCATAATATGATTGGCTAAATTGTATTCTTTCTTTTTACGCAAATGAATTTTCTCAAATAAATTTTCTGCTCCCGAAATAGTTTTAAAAAAAGGATATACATTTCTCAGCATTTCAATGAAACCGGTATGCACCTGAGCTACATCTAATAAAGTAGTAATTCCTAATGAACGTGCAACTGTAAAAGTTTTTAAACAACTTTTCTCATACCCTATCACCAACTGTGGTTGCCATTTTCGAATTTTTCGAGAAACCCATCGATCATGAATACTATCTTCCATAAATGACCACTGCTCCACATCCTTAATTAGAAACCTGCCAAAAAATTTATACAAAATACCCGACCAATGTGTATATACATATTCAACAGGAATACTGCTATCTGTTTTTTTATCCAATTCTTTTCGCAACGAAGTAAACAACCTTAATATTTTACCAATAACGTTTTGGGGTTTATGCCAAAAAGATGTAGCAAAAATAACCGTATGTTTCTGCATCAATGCTTTTACTGTTTGATGCGAATATTGTTTGGAAGGATTAGAAATAAGAATCTTCACTATAATTTATACTATAGTTTTAAAATAAGTTACATACTGCAATGCAATAACAGGCATTTGTTTTTCTTGAAGATACTTATGCACTAATTGGTATTGCTGAGCAAAATGCGCATATTGCATTAATGCATGTTCAATGGCAGCAGCCATTTCTCGGCTATCATTATTTTTATAATAAAATCCCCAATTTCCCGAAGCCTCTCTTAACCCTCCTCTATCAGCACAAACAACAGCACATCCACAAGCCAATCCTTCCAATGCAACAACACCAAATGGTTCATCCCATACAGAAGGTATTACCATTACTTTATGCTCATTTAATAAACTAACCAATGAAGCACCCGTAACCACTCCTTCAAATACAATATCATTGTGCAAATTGAGCAGATTAGCCTGTTTTTGTAAAGCTTCTTTTTCTATGCCTGAGCCAATAATTGTTAATTGACATTCAGGAATTTTTTCTTGTACTATTTTAAGTGAATCTATCAACAAATTAACTCCTTTATCAGAAACCAATCTTCCTAAAAAAATCAAATCTTTTTTTCTGTTAGTATAAGAGATATTATTTTTAAATGTAGGATGATAAAAGTTATTAATTACTGTTGCTTTCCCTTTCAACTGATTGGCTATATAATGACTGATGGCAATATTGTGCGAAAATTTAGTTAACCAATTTTTCAATTTTCCCTTCCATCCTTTATCATGCTGATAAGGTAAATGATGTGTAACTACCCATTTTTTTGAATGCAATAATCCTACTAAAAATGTTTGTAAACTAATATTGGCTTCGAGTAATATATCGGCTTTTTTTACTGCACCATAAAGAGTAAAAGGAGAAATGGTTCGAATTACTTTGTAGGAATAATTATCTGGAATGGTACTTGCTGTTTGGGTATACACTGTTACCTGATGACCCAATTGCGACCAGCTTTCGGCCAATCCAGCCATAATATTTTCCAGTCCGCCCACATTCGGTAAAAAGGTTAAAGAAACAACAACAATGCGCATATTTTTTAGTTAAGCCAGCCTTTAGCCATAAACAAATCTATTTGACGCTGTACATTCACTTCGCTGCTCCAATATTTCATTTTCTCAAATGCCAATTTGCCCATAGCTTGAATAATATCTTGATGCAATGCTGCGTATAACATTTTTTCGGTTAAACTTTGCACATTAGCCGATTCATACACCCATCCGGTTTTCCCTTCTTCTACCAAATCTAATCTGGCACCAATTCTATTACTTACAATTACCGGAATGCTACAAAGCATAGCTTCATTAACGGGTAATCCATAAGGCTCGTGATCGGAGGAAAAGACCAACAAATCGGCAGAATAATAATATTTGGGTAATTCGCTGTATTTAATTAATCCGGGTAAAAAAACTCTTTCAGAAATATTCAACTCATTAATCATTTGCTCTATCGGCAATCGCAATGGTCCCTCACCTATCATTACCAATCGGCAATTATCGGGCATGTTAGCAAAAGCTTTAAGCACATCCAAAGGTCTTTTCCG
>JAKAJX010000051.1 GCA_021824855.1 Bacteroidota bacterium
GTGCATTGGGATTTTTTATTTGTGGCTTTGCAATTATGTTTGGCGGTATGGGTGCATTAGGAACGCTTGGTGGATTTGATGGCTTAAATCATGAAATATCCATTACACTATTGGGACATACGTTTGGTTTATTCGGAGCAAAAGGTTTTTTTATGAATGGAATTTATGATGTAGGTGTTTTAGGATTTTTTGTATTTCAAGTAGTTTTCATGGATGCTACAGCAACAATACCTACCGGTGCAATGGCCGAAAGATGGAAATTTGCTTCATTCGCTATTTCGGGTTTATTAATTGGAGGATTAATATATCCTATTTACGGCAATTGGGTTTGGGGTGGCGGATGGCTATCGCAATTAGGTGTTAACTTTGGTTTAGGCCATGGCCATGTTGATTTTGCCGGTTCGTCTGTTGTACACCTTTCCGGTGGTGTATTAGCTTTTGTTGGTGCTAAAATGATTGGTGCCAGAATTGGAAAATATAATAAAAATGGCTCAGTAAACGCAATACCAGGACATAATATTCCTATGGCTGTTTTAGGTGCTTTAGTACTTGCCTTTGGATGGTTTGGCTTTAATGCAGGATCTACTTTAGCCGGTACCGATTTAAGATTTTCTGTAGTAGCTTTTAATACCATGATTGCATCTTGTGGTGGTGCCGCTGCTTCTACCCTTTGGATTTGGTTTGTACGTGGTTCAAAACCCGATGTAAGTATGATGATTAATGGCTTACTCGCAGGTTTAGTTGCAATTACTGCTCCTTGTGCATTTGTATCTCCAATGGGAGGTTTACTAATTGGATTAATCTCCGGAGTAATTGTTGTAGAAGTAACACTTTTTGTTGAAAAGAAATTAAAAATAGACGATCCGGTTGGTGCAGTTGCAGTGCATGGCGCAAACGGCTTTTGGGGTGTATTAGCTTTAGGTTTATTTGCCGATGGAACTTACGGCGATGGATTAAATGGAGTTAAAGGAAATGTAATTGGCTTATTGTATGGTGGAGGATCAGGACAACTTTTTGCCGAACTAATTGGTGGTATAACCAACATTGTATTTTTTGCATTAGCAGGATGGTTAATGTTTAAATTGTTAGATAAATTAGTAGGCAACAGAGTATCACCTGATGTGGAGTTATATGGATTAGATTTACATGAAATGGGAATTGATGGATATGCAGGTATTAAACTCGATAAAAATGCAGAAACTCCTTTATCAAGATAAATAATCAATTATCTTTTTTATTCAATTAAAAAAAGAGTCATTAATAATTAATGACTCTTTTGCATTTTTTCCTGAATAAATATTTTATGCAGAATTCCTACTCGCATTTATAATACCGAACGAGCAACGCATTGCCAATTTTTCATACGTTTTTTTAATTGAGTTATCTACCAACTGCTCTTCCATTTCTCGAACTTTAGTAATAGCATATTGTTGTATGGTTAGTAATGGCATTACAATTCTTTCTCGCATTTGAATAGATAAATTTTCTACCGGAAAATCTGCCATTAATTCTGTTTTACCCGATAGTTTAAAAATATATTTTTTAGTAAGCTCAAATTCATTAAATATTTTATTCCAAATTTCACCATAAACGGGATGAGTAGCCAAAAATTCAGTTAAAGGAAAAAAGCATTTATACATTGCCATCTCACAGTTATCAATTAAAGTTTTAAAGAATAAAGATTGCTGATAAAGTTGTTGCAACTCTTCTAACTTACCTAATTGTTCTAAATTTTGTAAGGCAGTACCTACGCCATAATAGCCTGTTACATTTTGTTTAAGTTGGCTCCAAGCTCCAACAAATGGAATTGCTCTTAAATCTTTTAAAGTTATTTTGGAAGATGCACCACGTTTGGCAGGACGGCTTCCAATATTTGTTTCAGAATAAAACCTTAACGGGCTAGCATGGCCAAGGTATTCTATAAAATACGGATGTTCTTTAATATCAATATATGCCCGATAACTTTTTTCTGCTAATAATTGCAACAACTCTTCTTCATTGGGCTGAAGTGTAAGTGCGTTGTTAGATAAAATGTCATTAGCAATTCCTGCATGAATTAGTTGTTCAATATTGTACTGAGCAGCATCAATTGTTCCGAAATTAGAACTTACGGTTTGTCCTTGAATAGTTAATTGAATTTCTTTATTCGCAATATTTTTTCCCATGGAAGCATAGAACTGATGCGTTTTTCCGCCACCGCGAGCAGGTGGACCACCACGACCATCGAAAAAAACTACATCAATATCATATTCTTTTGAGATAGCGGTTAAAGATTCTTTGGCTTTATAAATACTCCAATTGGCCATCATATAACCTCCATCTTTTGTACCATCCGAAAATCCTAACATAATGGTTTGCTTATTGGCCCTTTGCTTTAAATGACTACGATAACAAGGATGCTCATATAATACTTTCATAATTTTATGAGCATGCAATAAATCTTCTATGGTTTCAAATAAAGGAACAATATCAATAGTTAGTTCTTCTTTATTCCAACCACTTAGTAAAAACAATCCATATACTTCAAATACATTTAACACAGAGTTACATTGGCTAATAATATATCTATTGCAACCTGCTTCACCATTTACTTGCTGAATAGTTTTAACAGCAGCCATAACATCTAACGTATCTCTGTGAACATCATCTGTAATAAAAATAGTAGACCCAATAGTTGTGGAAATATTTGTTAGCAGATGTACTTTTTCCGAATCGGATAAAGTAGCGTAATTAGTAGGTAAAGCATCTGTATTTTCTGCAATTGCTATCAATACTTTTTCGTGTATACTGCTATCTTGCCGAATATCTAATGATGCAAAATGTAAACCGAATAATTCAACTTTATCTATTAACGAATTAACATGTTCAACAAATAAACTGTTATGATCGTAGGTTAATAAATGACGAATATTTTTTAAGGCATCTAAAAATGCTTCTAACTTCAAATCAAACTGATAGCCGGGAATAAATAAATTATCGTACAACTTTTTTTCAAGTTGCATTAATGCAATATCTACTCCTTTAAAAGTTAATCTGCGTTTCAGTTTTCGAATATCTAAATAATACGATTTAAGAATACTGCCACGCAAAGAGTTAGCAACTTGCAAAGTAGTATTTGTTTTTACAAAAGGATTTCCATCTCTATCGCCACCGGGCCAAAAACCCATTCGTATAAGTGCATTATTGGCATTAACACAATCGGGAAATCTATTTTTAATACCCGAAATAATTTTACCCGATGCTGGATAAAATACATTTTCTAAATACCATATTAAACTTACCGCTTCATCGTATGGTGTGGGCTTTTGTTGCTGAAAAAATGGGGTTCGTCCCAACTGCTGTAAATAGGTATAAATTTGGTGCTCATTATTGGTATTAATAGCAGAAGATAAATCGTGAATAATACCTAAAACAGCACCTCTATAAAATTGTGTAGGATGTGCGGTTAGTACCAAATGAATGGTAAAATCTTGTAGCTTTCGTTTAAATGCTTCTTGCAAATGTTGTTTATCTATCTCTAAAGCCAAGTGCTTTAAAGTACCTTGCCCACCTAAATCATTTATTTTTTTAAATGCTGCATCTTCTAATGCATCAAATAATACTACTTGCCGCTCAATATATTGAACAAATCGAAATAATACATCCAACTTTTCTTCATCCTTTTTTACAGAAGTTTGGGTTGAAAAAAATTCTTCAATAATTTGAACAGGACTTTTTTTCTTTTTGTATCCATCTTCGCAATTAAGTAATAACATGCTTACTAAAATTCCTGTTTTTTCAATTCGATGAAAAGGAAGAGAAGTAAACAAACTATTATACAATTGAAATTTAATTCCTACAAGGTTTTTAAATGTTTGTAGGCTTGTTGCATTTGCCATGTAATGTTATTTTTTTCCTTATTAAAAAAGGCAAACAAAAATTAGAGGCTTGAAAATTAATAAAATTTTGTAAGATTATTTAGAATTCCTTTATCTTCGCCACCGATTTAATGAAAAATAACCAATACATATTATCATCTGTTAAAGCAAATTTAACTTCACTGCTTACTATTGTTATTACAATCGTTACAACTACAACAACCCTGTAAGGGGTTAACACATTTATATTATACTTTGGGCAAAAGCTGATTATAAAAAGTAATCCTATTATTTATTTTATTTTCTTACAAAAAGATTATCTATGAAAGTTTTAAAATTTGGTGGATCGTCAGTAGCAAATGCAAAAAACATTCAACTTGTTTCGGAAATTATTCAAAAAAACATTAGTGAAAAATTAGTTGTAATAGTATCGGCATTAGGTGGTGTTACCGATTTACTTATACAAACAGGCGCTGCTGCATCGAAAGGAAAAGAATCGTATAAAGAAACTTTAGTACTGTTAGAAAAAAGACATTTAGATACTGCTAAAGATTTATTGCCTATCACTGCACAAAGCAGTATTTTAAGTAGTATTAAACAACAATTTAATGAGCTGGAAGATATTTGTGAAGGAGTATACAGATTAAATGAATTATCGGCAAGAACCAAAGATAAAATTGTAAGCTTTGGCGAATTATTATCATCAAAAATTATCGCTGCTTATCTTCAATCTAAAGGAATTAATACGCAGTGGATTGATAGCCGCCAACTTATTAAAACCAATAGTAATTTTGGATTTGCAGCAGTTGATTTTCAAAAAAGCAATTCATTAATTCAAGAAACAATTCAATCTTCTACCAATAATTTGTTTGTTGCACCGGGTTTTATTGCAAGTGATATGGATAATTATACTACTACTTTAGGTCGTGGTGGATCGGATTATAGTGCAGCTATTTTTGCGGCAGCTTTAGAGGTGGATGATTTAGAAATATGGACCGATGTTACCGGAATGATGACAGCCGACCCGCGTTGGGTACCTAATGCAAGAACCATAGATTTCACATCGTACCGAGAGGCAATGGAATTATCGCATTTTGGAGCAAAAGTTATCTACCCTCCTACCATTCAGCCTGCGATGCAAAAGAAAATTAAAATTTGGGTAAAAAATACTTTCGAACCAACAGCATTAGGCACTTTAATTGAAGAAGTTTCGCAACAATCACACGAAATTATAACCGGCATATCGAGCATTAACCATGTTACTTTATTAAGTTTAGAAGGAAGTGGAATGGTGGGTATTCCGGGATTTTCTAAAAGATTATTTGAAGCATTGGCTAATGAAAAAGTAAATGTTATTTTAATTACCCAAAGCTCTTCAGAACATTCCATTTGCGTTGCTATTAACACAGTTGATACAGAAAAAGCAAAACAAGCTGTAGATACGGCATTTGATTATGAAGTTACTACCGGAAAAGTAGAACCGCTTAAAATTGAGCACAACCAATCAATTGTTGCTTTAGTAGGCGATAAAATGAAAAGTCATACCGGAATTGCAGGCAGAATGTTTTATGCATTAGGAAGAAATGGAGTAAATATTAGAGCCATTGCACAAGGTTCATCGGAAAGAAATATTTCTGCAGTGGTTGCATATAGCGATGTTAAAAAAGCAGTAAACGTTTTACACGAAGCATTTTTCGAATCATCGCATAAACAACTTAATCTTTATATTGTAGGAACAGGGAATGTAGGCGGAAAACTAATTGCCCAAATTAAACAGCAAGAGCAATATTTATTAGATACTTTAAACCTTCAACTAAGAGTTACCGGTATTGCCAACAGCAAAAAAATGTTATTGAATGAAGAAGGAATTGAGTTGAATAATTGGAAAGAAACTTTATTACAAGCCGAATCAATGAACCTCAACAACTTTATTGAAGCAATCATTCATAAAAACTTACGCAATAGCGTTTTTGTTGATGTTACTGCTAATGCCAATGTTGCTTCAGTATATCATCAATTATTAGCAAAAAGCATTGCAGTAGTAGCTTGTAATAAAATTGCAGCATCATCTCCTTATAACAATTATTATCAATTAAAATCATTATCGAAAGAATTTAATGCACCTTATCTTTTCGAAACCAATGTAGGAGCAGGTTTGCCGGTAATTGGAACTTTAAACGATTTAATAAAAAGTGGCGATAAAATTAATAAAATTCAGGCGGTACTTTCCGGAACATTAAATTTTGTATTTAATAATTATAATGGAAATAAAAGCTTTGCAACAATTGTAAAACAAGCACAGGATGAAGGTTATACAGAACCCGATCCACGGTTAGATTTAGGAGGCACAGATGTGATGCGAAAGATTATGATTCTTGCACGAGAAGCCGGTGAAAAAATTGAAATGGACAATATTTCAAATAATGGTTTTTTACCCGAATCGTGCTTTAATGGAAGTGTAGCAGATTTCTATCAAGAAATGGAAAAACATGAAGCACATTTTAAAGCTTTATACAACGAAGCGGCAGATAAAAATTGCAAACTAAAATTTGTGGCTAATTATGAAAATGGAAAAGCAACAGTAGGCCTGCAACACGTTCCAGAAAATTCCGATTTTTATCATTTGTATGGAAAAGATAATATTGTATTATTTTATACTCAACGTTATCCAGAGCAACCATTAGTTGTAAAAGGTGCCGGCGCCGGTGCCGATGTTACAGCAAGTGGTGTATTTGCAGATATAATTAGAGTAGCCCGTTAAAATTATATGATGAACCAAATTACAGTACACAGTCCCGCCACCGTTGCCAATGTTGTTTGTGGATTCGATATTTTAGGTTTTGCCCTCAACGAACCTAATGATGAATTGACCATTTCGCTAAGCGATGTACGTGGAGTAACCATAATTAATGAAGATGATTATCAACTTCCTACCAAAGCGGAAGATAATGTTAGCGGTGCTGCATTATTAGCATTACTTAGCGAAACACCCGATATAAAAGGATTTCAACTTATCAGCAAAAAAAATATTAAACCCGGAAGCGGTATTGGCAGCAGTGCTGCCAGTGCAGCAGGATCGGTGGTTGCTGCAAATATTTTATTAAATAATCGTTTTAGCAAAGAAGATTTAGTTCGATTTGCCATGTTTGGAGAAAAAGTTGCCAGCGGTGTTAAACATGCCGATAACATAGCTCCTGCTATTTATGGTGGCGTTACACTTATTCGTTCTATTTTTCCATTAGATGTTATAAGTATTGATGCACCTGAATTATATGTTACAATTGTACATCCGCAAATTGAAGTAAAAACTTCCGATGCTCGTCAAATTTTAAAACAACGCATTTTATTAAAAGATGCCATTAAACAATGGGGAAATATTGCAGGGTTGGTTGCCGGTTTTATTAACCACGATTATGATTTAATTGGAAGAAGTTTGGAAGATGTAATTATAGAACCGGTAAGAAGTATTTTAATTCCGGGATTTGATGAAATAAAATTAAAATGCAAAGAAGCCGGTGCATTGGGTGGTGGCATCAGTGGCAGCGGGCCTTCTATTTTTATGCTTAGTCAACATGCGTCAACTGCAAAAATTGTTGAGGATGTAATGAAAGATATTTATAATAGAATTGGATTAGCCTACCATACACATGTAACAACCATTAACAAGCAAGGTGTAAAACAAATAGTGCTTTAATAGTTAAAGTTGAACAATGGCAATAAGTTGAAGTGTGCGACGCAACTTAAGCCCAATTAATAGCCAAAAGCTTAGTAAAAAAAATCTTATTTATTGCAATGAAATATATTTTTAATAACAATTTTCAATATGCCCCTACCGAAACCGGTGGAATGCTTTATTATAGCCTTAATCACAATGCTCCGAGAGTAAGCTTTGCCGAAGCTGCGGTAAAAGGACAAGCACCTGATAAGGGTTTATATTTTCCCAGATTTATTCCG
>JAKAJX010000293.1 GCA_021824855.1 Bacteroidota bacterium
CATAAAGTGTTAGCAGAAAATAATATCAATGTAATTATTGCAGACTTAAGAGATTTACATACGGTAAAAGAGATTGTTGCAAAGAATAATGCTATTAAACTAATACATATAGAAACGCCCGCTAATCCAACCATTCAATGTGTGGATATAGAAGCTGTAACAAATATTGCCAAAGAAAAAAATATTTTAGTAAGTGTAGATAATACTTTTGCAACACCTTATTTGCAACAGCCATTTAAATATAATGTAGATTTTGTTTTTCATTCTACTACTAAATTTTTAAACGGGCATGGCACTGCTATTGGCGGTGTATTATTAGGAAAGGATATTGAATTAATGAATACCAAAGTTTGGAAATGGCATGTATTATTGGGTGGCAATAGCAATCCGTTCGATGCATTTTTATTAAGCAATGGCTTAAAAACATTGGAACTTAGAATGCAACGCCACTGCAGCAATGCAGCAATTGTTGCTAATTATTTAGCACAACATCCGGCGGTTGAAAAAGTAAATTATACCGGTTTAACTTCTCATCCCGATTATGCCATCTCAAAAAAACAAATGAAACATCCCGGTGCTGTTATGAGTTTTGAATTAAAAGGCGGATTGGACTCAGGAAAAAAATTCATCAACAAATTACAAATGTGTGTTCGTGCCATTTCTTTAGGCACTGTAGATACCTTAATTTCTCATCCGGCAAGTATGAGCCATAAAGGTGTAAGTAAAGAAGAAAGAGAAAAATTTGGCATTACCGATGGCTTAATTCGTTTAAGCGTTGGCATAGAAAATATAGAAGATATCATTACCGATTTTGAACAAGCATTGCAATAAAATTTGTTGCCTTGCTTTCTTATACTTTTCGTAATTCCATTCAAAAAAAATATGAATATAATTATTAGACCGGCAAAAATAAATGACTGTACCCGTTTATTAGAACTCATAAAAGAATTAGCACTATACGAAAAAGCTCCACACGAAGTTACTGTTGATATAGAACATTTTAAAGAAAGTGGTTTTGGTAACAACCCGGTATGGTGGGCTTTTGTAGCCGAAGTGAATGGCAACGTAGAAGGATTTGCGTTGTATTACATAAGATACAGTACATGGAAAGGGCAATGCTTGTATTTAGAAGATATTTTAGTAACAGAAAAAATGCGTGGAAATGGCTTAGGCAAACTTTTATTTGAAAAAGTTATTGAAGAAACCAAAGCCAGAAACTTTAAAAGAATGGTTTGGCAGGTATTAGATTGGAACACTCCTGCCATTAATTTTTATAAAAAATATAATGCCACTTTAGATCCAGAATGGATGAATGGAATACTGGACTTCTAATATAGAAGTAGTAGGTAATTACTTATTGAAAATAGTTTTATGATATAGCAATTAATTCACTCCATCAACAACTGCTTCTTTAAAAATTTTCTGTACTAACCCTTGTAAAACTTTTCCCGGACCAACTTCTGTAAAATGTGCAGCACCATCGGCTTGCATGGCTTGAACAGTCTGCGTCCAACGCACTGCACCGGTTAACTGATTAATTAAATTATTTTTTATATCGGCAGCATTTGACACTGCTTTTGCTACTACATTTTGGTATATAGGGCAAGAAGGCGAATGAAAAGTGGCAGCCTCAATAGCAGCAGCCAATTCTTCCTTAGCAGATAGCATTAGTGGCGAATGAAATGCTCCGCCAACAGGTAATACCAAAGCACGTTTTGCACCGGCAGCCTTCATTCTTTGGCAAGCAATATCAATTCCTTTTATTGAACCGCTAATTACTAACTGCCCCGGACAATTATAATTTGCAGGCACAACAACTTCACCTGTTTCTTGCATAATAGCCGTACAAATTTCTTCCACTTTATCATCTGCTAAAGCCAATACAGCCGCCATTGTTGAAGGATGTAATGCACATGCTTTTTGCATTGCATTGGCACGTATACTTACCAATTGCAAGGCATTTTTAAACGGTAAAACATTATTAGCAACCAAGGCAGAAAACTCTCCAAGTGAGTGACCTGCAACCATATCGGGTATTTGTGTTACTAATACTTTAAACGCAATAACCGAATGTAAAAAAATGGCAGGCTGTGTAACATTAGTTTGTTTTAACTCCTCTTCAGTTCCTTCAAACATAATATCACTAATTCTAAAACCCATTATTTCATTGGCCTCTTCAAAAAGTTCTTTTGCATGATGATTTGTTTCGTATAAAATTTTTCCCATTCCACTGTATTGTGCTCCTTGCCCGGGAAAAATAAATGCATGTTTACTCATATTAAAATTTTAATAACAACTCAAAAATAAAAGAAAACCCGATAACAAAAAATGTTACCGGGTTTTCTGTATAATAGCATTCAATTTTAAAATTCAGTTTTCATTTCTATTAATCGAAGAAATTCATTCTTCGTTGCATCGTCTTTAAACTTACCACCATAAAATGCAGTAATGGTGCTGGATGTATCGTCTTCAACTCCACGGCTTGCAACACATAAATGTTTAGCATCAATTAACACAGCAACATCTTCTGTACCTAAAACAGCTTGCAACTCTTTACCTATTTGCATAGTCATTCGTTCTTGAACCTGCGGACGTTTGGCATAATATTCAACCAATCTGTTTAATTTGCTTAATCCAATCACTTTACCATTACTAATATATGCCAAATGAGCTTTACCAATAATTGGTACAAAATGATGTTCGCAGTTACTATAAAATGAAATATTTTTTTCTACCAACATTTCATTGTACTTATATTTATTATCGAACAATGCTACATTGGGTTTATTAGCAGGATTAATACCGCTAAATATTTCTTTGATATACATTTTTGCAACACGACGTGGAGTACCTTTTAAACTGTCATCATTTAAATCTAATCCCATTATTTCCATAATGGATGTAAAATGTTTTTCTATTGCATTAATTTTCTCTTCATCACTTATATCAAAAGCATCTTCCCGTAACGGTGTATCCACTGATGTACTCAGATGATTATCGCCCATTTCATCTATTAAAATATCGCTTAACTCAATTTTATCGCCATTAAGCCGGATATTCAACAAAGTTTCTTTCTGTTTCATACAATAATATTTTTAATTCTAAATCCGTATCCAACTTGGGTTTTAGCAAGTTGTATATAACAATTGCAATATTTTCTGCTGTTGGATTAATTTGTTTAAATTCTGCTACATCTAAATTCAAATTTTTATGGTCGAATTTTTTAATAACCTCTGTTTGAATTAAATCGCTTAAAATTTTGGTGTCTAACACATAACCTGTGTCTTGGTTCGGTATACCTATAACTTTTACAATTATTTCATAATTATGACCATGATAATTAGGATTATTACATAATCCAAAAACACGCTTATTCTCCTGATCATCCCATTGAGAATTATGCAACCGATGTGCTGCACAAAAATGTTCTTTTCTATAAATGGCCACTTTACTCATTAAAAATTATATTACTTTTTTTGTACACCTTTAGGCATAAATTAATTGTGCCATTGAAAATTTAGTTTTGTTATTAATTGCAATACAGTGTCAGAAGTGTGCTGACCATGTTATAGCAATATGAGAGCCATTATTGATAATAATTTAGAATTTATATTATTACAAATAGATGCCAAAACTACATTTTTAACCGAAAAAACTTTCTTTTGTTCAATTATTGGTATTTTTTTCCCAAAAACATAAACTTAGCTTGATTTGACTATTGAGCTCATTTTAGTAGTTACTTTAAAACTAAAAAATCCCAAATAAAAATTTATTCGGGATTTTATTGGGAATGAGTTAATTAAGTTAAACTAAGCTTCGCTAGAACTTGGAGCATCTCCATCAACTTTTTTAACAGCCGGTTTATATTCGCGGCGTTGACGTTGTTGATTACGATGCGTATCGCTGCGGCGTTTAATTTGGGCTTCATGTTCATCATGCCACTGCTGAAATTTTACCATTGCAGCAGCTTCATCGAACAATCCTAATTTTACACCACGCAATAGATGCTTTAAAAACAACACTCCCTTGAAAGAGAGAATACGACGAACTGTATCGGTGGGTTGAGCACCTTTATGCAACCAATCTAAGGCTTTTTGACGGTCTAATTGAACAGTTGCGGGTACAGTTAATGGATTGTAAGTTCCGATTTTTTGAATAAACTTACCATCTCTTGGTGCACGGGCATCGGCCACTACTATAAAATAGAATGGGCGTTTTTTGCTTCCGTGTCTTTGCAATCTCATTTTTACTGCCATGTTAAATAGAAATTTAAAGGCGTTAAGAAATAGGGTTTCTAAGTTAATTGGACGGCGAAATTAATAAACGAATTTATACCTACCAAGTTTTGCATTTTAAATTCTGCTTTTTATAAAAATTTAACATGATTAGTTTCTCATGCCTCTCATTCCCGGAAACCCACCCGTTGGCATTTTATTCATCATGCTCATCATTTTTTTCATTTGCTCAAATTGTTTCATAAATGCATTTACTTCACTCAAATCTTTTCCGCAACCTTTTGCAATTCTCAGTTTTCTGCCTTGATTAATTAAATCGGGGTTTGACCTTTCGGATGGAGTCATTGATTGTATAATGGCCTCAATTCCTTTAAAAGCATCATCATTAATATCTACATCTTTAATAGCCTTACCTACACCGGGAATCATACCCATTAAATCTTTTAGATTGCCCATTTTTTTAATTTGCTGTAATTGCTCTAAAAAATCTTGAAAGTCGAATTGATTTTTTTTAATTTTCTTTTCTAATTTTTTAGCTTGTTCTTCATCAAATTGTGCCTGTGCTTTTTCTACTAATGAAGCAATATCGCCCATTCCTAAAATTCGTTGAGCCATTCGATCGGGATAAAATACATCGAGTGTATCCATCTTTTCTCCACTGCTCATAAATTTAATAGGCTTATTTACAGTGTATTTTATAGATAATGCAGCTCCGCCACGTGTATCTCCATCTAATTTTGTTAATACTACGCCTGTAAAATTCAATCGGTCGTTAAATGCTTTTGCTGTATTCACGGCATCTTGACCGGTCATAGCATCTACTACAAATAATATTTCGGTAGGATTAACTGCTGCTTTAATATTGGCAACTTCCGCCATCATTATCTCATCAATCGCCAATCGTCCGGCAGTATCTATTATTACTACATTTTTGTTGGTTGCTTTTGCTTCTTTTATAGCATTCTCTACAATTGATACCGCATCTTTTGTATCGGGTTCTTTATAAATACTTACACCTATTTGGTTGGCTAAAACAGTTAATTGTTCAATAGCTGCAGGGCGATAAATATCGGCAGCAACCACCAAAGGAGATTTTTTTTGTGCTTTAAGATAAGTTGCCAATTTTCCGGTAAAAGTTGTTTTACCACTACCTTGCAAACCTGCCACTAAAATAATTGCCGGATTGCCATTAATATTAAATTCGGAAGCTGTGCCACCCATTAATTCGGTTAATTCATCTTGTACTATTTTTACCATTAATTGACCCGGGCTAATGGCATTGAGTACCTTTTCTCCAATTGCCTTTTCTTTTACTTTATCGGTAAATTCTTTGGCAATTTTAAAGTTTACATCGGCATCTATTAATGCTCTGCGAATATCTTTTACTGTATTAGCAATATTTAAATCGTTAATACGTGCTTGACCTTTAAGGTTTTTAAATGCAGATTCTAACTTTTCGCTAAGTGAATTAAACATATTTTGTTTTTTCAATCATTACAAATAAAAAAGTGAACAATAGGTTCACTTTAAACTGAGCTGCAAATATAGTGTGTGTAAATTTTCTATCCGAGATAAACTCTTAAATGTTTACATCTACTTGTAGAACGTAGTTTATTTATGGCCTTATCTTTTATTTGCCTTACCCTTTCGCGTGTTAAATTAAAATGATGACCTATATCTTCTAAACTCATCGCATTTTCTAATCCAATTCCAAAAAAATAACACAATACGCATTTTTGCCTTTCTGTTAATGCCAGCATACTTCGTTCAATTTCCGTTTTAAGAGATTCGTAATATTCAAGCTTACTATCTGTTTTATCGGCATTGGGATTTTCCATAATATCTATCAACGTATTATCCTCGCCTTCATTTAAAGGAGTATCTACGCTAATGTGCCGAACATTAATATTCATAGTAGCTGATACTTCTTCAATTTCTATTTCTAATAAGCCGGCTAACTCTTCGGGAGTTGGTTCTCGCTCAAATTCTTGTTCTAATTGCTGATAGGCTCTTCCTATTCTATTGGTTAAACCTACTTTGTTTAAGGGTAATCGAACAATTCTACTTTGCTCTGCTAAAGCCTGTAAAATACTTTGGCGTATCCACCATACAGCATAGGAAATAAATTTAAATCCTCTAGTTTCATCGAAACGAAGTGCCGCTTTAATTAATCCTAAATTTCCTTCATTAATTAAATCGGGCAGTGTAAGCCCCTGATTTTGGTATTGCTTTGCAACAGAAACTACAAAACGTAAATTAGCTTTAACTAAACGATCTAAGGCTTTTTTATTGCCTTGCCGTATTAGGCTTGCTAATTGCACTTCTTCATCTGGACCAAGTAATTCTAATTTACCAATTTCTTGTAAATACTTTTCTAAACTCTGACTTTCGCGATTGGTAATCGATTTTGAAATTTTAAGTTGCCGCATTCCCATGGTTAAAGCATGTTATGTTTGGTTGACTAAATTTGGTTTAAGGAAACTTGCACTGCAACACCTGAGGATTTATCAGCAATTTAAAAAAGTTAAGAGATACTTCCCAAAAAAATTTAGAAAACGTTCAGTATTCAATGAGAAAAATGTTTTTAGTGCCAAAAAAGCCGTTTATTTACACAAAAACAGTCATTTTAAAAAAAAACATTTGGTTGGTATAGATTATTTAATATTATTGCAGCCCTTGAATTGAAGAATAAAGAGAAAGTAATGAGTAAAAAACAATTATTTACATTAGAATTTCCGGTGCGTTGCTCTCCTGCCATTCTATTTGAATTTTTAAGCACTCCTGCCGGTTTGCAGGAATGGTTTGCTGATAAAGTTGACGAATGGGAAGGTGTATATAGTTTTAGTTGGAATGGCGGCACGCCAGATAAAGCAAAAATTTTAGACCAAGAAGAAGATAAATTTATTCGTTTTAAATGGCTACATAGCGAAAAAAATGAATATTTTGAGTTTAAAATAGCTAAAACAGAAATATCCAATCAAACAATTTTGGTTATTTCCGATTTTGCAGAAAAGAATGAAATTAAAGATCAAAGCCAATTGTGGAGTTCGCAGGTAAAAGATTTATTTCACAGATTGGGTAATTAGTTTCACTTCGGTTTATTTATTTGCAGTAAGTGCAAATAGTTTTCTTGCATAAAAGATTCAACACTATCCCATTCTGATATTGCAATTTTTTTAGAGAATTTAAAAAAAGAAAGTTGTTGTATTTTTTCAATTGAATAATTATTGAGTAGTTGATAATTATCTTCTCTAAAATGATGTTGCCATTCGTTTTGATTACAACATACATACCAATTGTTTAGAATAGATGGTAAATTTTCAATTGGTAATTGCTGTTTAAATTTTCCTTTCACATACAAACTGATACTAAAAAAATTTCCCCACCAGAAAAAAGTTCGTATTGAAAAACAATTATCGCCTTTAAAATATCTTGGATAATCGAGCATTACCCATGGCAAGCCTTCATAATTTTCTCCTTT
>JAKAJX010000253.1 GCA_021824855.1 Bacteroidota bacterium
TGTATCTAAAACAGATTTTGGCATGGGCAACAAATATAAACTCTTCGTAAAATAGGGTACAATATTTTTTATTTTGTTACCAACTTGTGTATTGCTATTAGCTGTGGCTGCTTTTCCAAGTTGGTAATGGTAAAATATTTATGAACCTCTCAACTTGCCATTCTCGATTGGCGATTCACTTATCTTTGCCTTTATGCGAAAAATTTCGATGGACGAGTTAGGTCGAAAATCTGTTGAAGAATTTAAGCAAGCTGCAAAAAATTCCATTATTGTAGTGTTAGATAATATTCGCAGCATGCACAATGTGGGCAGTGTTTTTAGAACCTCCGATGCTTTTTTAATTGAAGGTATTTGTTTATGTGGCTATACGCCGCAACCTCCGCACAGAGATATTCATAAAACAGCATTGGGTGCAACCGAAACGGTAGATTGGATGTATTTTGAAACAACCCAAAATGCCATTGAACAACTAAAACAACGAGGCTTTATAATTTATGCGGTAGAGCAAGTAGAAGGAAGTATTTCTTTAGAAAAATTTACTGATCCCAAAGCACCAATTGCCATTATTTTCGGCAATGAAGTAGAAGGTGTTGCTGCAGATTTATTGCCTTTGTGTGATGGATGTATTGAAATACCGCAATTAGGAATGAAGCATTCATTAAATATTTCTGTAGCAGCAGGAATTGTTTTGTGGAAATTATCGGAATCAAAATTTTAAAAAATTAATGGATAGAATAATATGTATAAAGTAAAAAACTATTTATCGTTGGTAAAATTTTCGCATACCATTTTCGCCATGCCTTTCGCATTAATTGGTTTTTTTTTAGGAGTGATGAAAATACCTTCGGGATTTAGCTTTCAGCCTTTAGCACTAAAATTCTTTCTCGTTATAGTTTGTATGATTTCTGCACGCAGTGCGGCTATGGCTTTTAACCGATTTTTAGATAGAAGTTTTGATGCTAAAAATCCACGTACTGCCATCAGAGAAATTCCTAAGGGAATTATTTCCGCCAATAGTGCATTACGCTTTGTAATAGCTGCATCCATACTTTTTATATTGGCAACTTATTTCATTAATACTATTTGTTTTTATTTATCGCCGGTGGCATTATTTGTAATCTTGTTTTATAGCTATACTAAAAGATTTACACCATTGTGCCATTTGGTTTTGGGCATTGGATTATCGTTGGCACCCATTGGTGCATATTTGGCAGTAACAGGAATATTTGCAGTGTTGCCTATTTTATTTTCTTTATCGGTTATATTTTGGGTTAGCGGGTTTGATGTAATTTATGCCTTGCAAGATGTTGAATTCGATCAATCACAACAATTGTATTCTATACCTTCAACTGTTGGAAAAGAAAAGGCACTGCGGGTTTCGGAGTTATTTCACTTATTAAGTGCAGCTTGTGTTATTGCAGCCGGTGTGTATGGAAACTTTCATTGGATATATTGGATAGGTATTTTAGTTTTTGTTGGAATGCTCGTTTATCAGCATTCCATTGTTAAACCCAATGACCTAAGCAAAGTAAATATTGCATTCATGACAGCTAATGGAATTGCCAGTGTTGTGTTTGCGGTATTTGTGATCATGGATTTATTCATTCTTTAAACTATCAAATTGGCAAGAATCATTTGCATTGATTATGGTGGAAAGCGAACCGGATTGGCAGTAACCGATCCTTTAAAAATTATTGCTACCGCTTTAACAACTGTTGCAACAAAAGAGTTAATTCCTTTTTTACAAAAGTATTTTTTGAAAGAAGAAGTGGAATTAATATTGATAGGAGAGCCTTTAAATTTAGATGATACGCCTACACATGCTACCCCATTGGTGTATGCCGCTATTAAACAATTGCAGAAGCAATTTCCCTCCATTCCCATTAAAACAATTGATGAGCGTTTTACCTCTAAAATGGCATCAAGGGCAATGGTTGAAATGGGTATGAAAAAAAAAGATAGACAGAAAAAAGAAAATATTGACCAAATAGCAGCAGCAATTATGCTGCAAGATTACCTGAAAAGTTTGGAGTAATTACAATTTGCAGGTTGAACAATTTGCAATTATTTTTGCAGATTACAGAAACATAATTTTTATAATAAATGATTTTACCCATTGTTGCATACGGTGCCCATATTTTGCGTAAGGAGGCTAAAAATATTACTCCCGATTATGATAATTTAAATGCTTTGATTGAAGATATGTGGGAAACCATGTACTCGAGTAATGGCGTTGGATTGGCTGCCCCGCAAATCAATAAAAATATACGACTGTTTGTGATGGATAGTGCTCAGATATTCGACAATTTAGAGGAAGATGAGCTTGGTAAATATCCCGATGGTCCGGGCATTAAAAAGGTTTTTATTAACGCAATAATTAAAGAATATACAGGCGAGGAGTGGTTGTATAATGAAGGCTGTTTAAGCATTCCTAAAATACGAGAGGATATTGTGCGACCGCAAACTATAGTAATTGAGTACCTCGATGAAAATTTTTTACCTCATACTGAAACGTTTAACGGAATTACTGCAAGAATTATTCAGCATGAATACGATCATATACAAGGAAAATTATTTATTGATTATTTGAAACCCTTGAAACGAAAATTATTACAAAGCAAATTAACCGATATAAGCAAAGGAAAGATGAAAGTAGATTATAAAATGATGTTTATTAAATGAGAAAAATAATAATTGGAATAGTTTTCTTGTTAGTGTATGCAAATGGCACTTTCTCTCAAAATAAAGACACAACTATTTATGGTGATAATGGTAAACTTACCTTACCCGATGTGTTTGTAAGAAATAATTTCGACTATAAAAAACTTTTGCAACAAATTAAAGAAGATACCAGTTTTTATAAGGCTTTTAGAAATTTGCGAATACTAAATTTTTCTTCGTATAACGATATTCGCATGCTCGATAAATCAGGAAATGTTCAAGCATCTTCATATAGTAAAACACGCCAAAATAGAGAAAATGGTTGCCGAACAATGGATGTTTTAGAAGAAAAAACTACCGGAGATTTTTATGATAGCAAACACCGGTACAACTATATTACGGCTGAATTATATGCTGCATTGTTTTTTACTAAAGGAAAAGTGTGTGGAGAAGATAATATTGTTAAAGGACATGCCATATCTACCGAAAAAAAATCGGGAATTGATAAGCATAAAGAACAATTGAAAATGTTGTTTTTTAACCCCGGTAAAAAGATTCCGGGTATTCCTTTTTTTGGAGATAAATTAGATTTATATGATGCGTCCGCACATAAAATTTACGATTATAAATTAGATATTACAGACTATCAGGGTAAGTTGTGTTATATTTTTTCTATTAAGCCCAAAGAAGATTTGGGTTTTTTTAAAAGAGATGATGTAGTAATTGATGAAATGACTACATGGTTTGATATGAAAACTTTAGAAGTTTTAGCACGCAATTATTCCTTAAGTTATAAAGCAGGGCTTTATGATTTTGATGTAAGTATGGAAGTAGAAATGACAAGATTTCAAGACATGCTTATTCCTAAAGTATTGCGGTATAAAGGCAACTGGAATGTAATTTTTAAGAAAAGAGAACGAGCCCTATTTACAGCTACCATATTCGATGTAAAAAAATAACGTATTGCATTCGTATCAACTGCCGGTTTATAAACCATTCAATAGTGTATTAATATCGGCAATACTTTTTTGACTTGGATTTACAATAATTTGATTGGCATTTGTTGCCGTTGTGCTGGCAGAACCCCAATAAAATGTGTTGTCAATTTTTGAGATACTGATAATAGTGGTTGCCGTATTAAGCGGAATTCCATTAGCGAAATATACACGAGAGGCATAATCGGGCTTCAATTTTAGTACGGTATTTTTATTATTAAATACAGCATATACAATGGTATTTTTATTGGTAAAATTGGGTGGTAAAACAACATTTAATCTGGTTGTTCCATTGCTGCTATCTATTGGTTGATAAGCACCTACCCAATGAGTGGCTGAAGAGTATAATTCGTATTCAACAGGGTAAGAAGTGTTATTGGGATGATAGGCTATTTCTAATTTCCCGGTATTAAATGTTGCCGGAAGCCAGTTTAATGATGAATCCGGAGTAGGTTGCCCAACGTACAACTGCATGGTAGGGATAGCCAACTTTTCGCCCCATTTAAGTTCATAAAAAGTTCCGGGTGCCATTCGTAAATAATTATTATTCTGAATAAATTCTACATAAAAGCATCTCAAACTTTGTAATGGAGCGGCATTGCTCGAGGTTTCAAGTAAAGCCCTTATATAATCTCCTTTTGTTTTTACAACCATTACTCGTACTGTAATCATTCCATTAACTATAGGGTTGTTACTGGGATTTCTGCAAGATGAAGCGGGAATACTCATTTCTAAATCGTCAGGGGTATTAAAATGAATTTCTTTTCCTTGATTAGCATAAAACGAGTCAACATAAAAACTAAAACTATTTAATGCTTGTGCAATTGAATCGGCTAATTTTTTATTTCCAGATTGATTAATCCATGAGGTATCATTGATGCTTAAAGTTGTATCGGGCGTAAACGTGTTCGAAAATTCTTTCTTACACGAAGAAAATAGTATTAGTAAAAGTAGTATTGATAAAAGTTTATTCATTGTATTGTATATGATACTTGATTAATTATAAATGATGCCTGCCATTTCTTAATTTCATTCTTACACCAAATTGAATACCTATTGTATTAAACTTTTGACTAAATCCTGCACTGCTGGTAGTATTATTTAGTCCGTATCTAAAATAAGGCTCTGCAAATACATCCATTTTTTCGCTTATGTTGCGTATAATGCTTACGCTTCCAAAAAGGCTTAAACCCACAGCAGTTTTATAAAAGCCATTAACACCTTTAGAGTTAGCCGAAATAATATTCATAGCCGTATCTATCGTATAACCATTAAACCATGATGCAATATTTAAAATTGCTCCTCCATTAACTGCAAACTTCCATTTATCGTCGGGCTTCCCAAACTCATAGCCAACACTTATAGGAATTTCAACATTTTTATAATGGTTCATATTTTTTATGGTTCTGTATCCTATTTGTGTTACTGAGGTAGTATCATTAATGGTGGTATCTCCTTGCGGGCGAACGAGTGTTCGGCTAATAATAACAGTAGTAGTTTGTGTTTGATTAACTTTTTTTTCTGCAAAGCGTTCGTTTATCTGTGCATATTGAAATCCTGCTTTTATAATAAAATGATCTCCTATAGTTTTGCTTAATCTAACTCCTGCACTAAATCCTACACCCATTTTTTCGGTACTGTCTTTCTTCTGTAAATAAGTTGCACTCAATCCATTACCATATAATGATTTGCCCGAATAGTTGGGTGAAATATAGGCTTCAATATATATATCACTTGTTGGATTGCCATTTACGCTTGGGCAATCGTTAGAGCCTATGCCCAAAATATTTTTTAGATTTAAAGGAGGCCAGTGTAAATTATTTCTTCTATGAATATTATTATTGGAGAAAGAAATAATATTTTCCGATGAATATTTTTTAGAAGCTAAAGAGAATGAATCATCCATTGGCAATTCATCTGTTGTATTATTTAGAAGTGGCTGAGAGTTAAAAATATTTTTTGGTGTATTAATTTTTGGTTGATTAGCTGCACGTTTTGCAAGTTTGGCAATAAACCTTTTATTTTTCGAAAAACTAAAATTTTCGGTATCAGAAGTGTTGGATAAGGCATGCACTTGTTTATCGGTAATTGCTGCAATGTTGGGCAATTGTGCAGTAGTATTTGATTTATTATGAATTGCCGCTTCTGATTTGGGGGTAGTAGATGAAGGTTGAGTAGAAGAATTATGAGTAGATTTATTTTCAATAATTGAATTATTTAAGTGATTGTTAATTGCTACGTAAATGGAGCTTACAACAACAATAAAGCTGAGGGCAAGTATCCAACCTGCATTAGATTTCCACCAAAAAAACTTCGGCTTTTGGTCTTTGTCGTCTATAATTTTTTCCCATAAACCTTTCGGTACAGGCGAAGAGTAGTTGTTTAAGCTATCTCTTATAAAATTATCAAATAATTTATCTGTCATTATACAGCAATTTTTTGCATTTCAAGAATTTGTTGTTGCAGCATTTTTCTTGCTTTTACCAGTTGACTGCGACTGGTACTTGCCTGAATATTTAGCATTTTGGCTATTTCTTCATGGCTATATCCTTCAATAACGGCAAGGTTAAAAACAATACGATAACCATCTGGAAGCCGGTGAATTATTTTTAATAGATCTTCTTCTCCCAAATGGTTAAATGCATACGGTTCTAACGATGGTGTATTATCCGTATTTTCTTTTATTTCACTTAATTGTATTTTCTTTTTCTGTAAACTTTTTAATGCCACATTTACCACAATTCTTCTCATCCATCCTTCAAATGAGCCTTCGAACTTAAATTGTTGAATGTTGTTAAAAATTCTTATAAAACCTTCTTGTAAAATATCTTCGGCTTCCATTTCATCTTTAGCATATCTTCTACATGCAGTCATAAACTTACCTGCATATTGTTCAAACAACATGCGTTGGCAATGCTGATTTTGCCGTACACAACCTTTGATTATCTCAAATTCGGTCAATTGGGGTAGAGGTTATTTTAGTTTTTGAATAAGATGCTTTAGTAGTTGAGTTTGTTGCCTGTAAAGTTAAAAATTATATAAAGGATGGTGAGATTAAGTTGTTTTTTAGCATTCTAAGTATAGCAGCACACTATTTTCAATCTTTTGTTAAAAATTGGTTATGTATATAATCAACTACATCGGTTAAGTTATTCTTTTCTTTATACACTTGTAATTGTTTATCGGCACCAGTGCCTTTTTCAATCATAGTTTTTACATAATCTATTGCATAGCGGCATCCTAATTGGTCAACAACATCATCTACAAAATCTAACAATTCGTACAATAGTAGCCTTGTATTTACTTCCGTTTCTTTTCCAAAATCTATTAATGTGCCATCAATGCCATATCTGCTTGCCCGCCATTTATTTTCGTTCAGTAAGGCACGTTGATAAATCATAAAATTCAAATTTTGATTTCTGAGCTTATACAGTTTGGCACAAATAGCTTGAAATAGTGCAGTAATGGCAATAGTTTCATTAGCGGTCATGGGTACATCACAAATTCTAAATTCAACGGTATTGAAAAATGGATGAACTCTTAAATCCCACCAAATTTTTTTAGCATTATCAATGCAATTGGTTTTAATAAGTAGGTTTACATAATTATCGTAGGCTTCAATACTTTCGAAATAATCAGGAATACCGGTTCTGGGAAATTTATCAAAAACTTTAGTTCTATACGATTTGTAACCTGTAAATCTTCCTTCCCAGAAAGGTGAATTTGTGCTAAGTGCATACACATGTGGTAAAAAATAACGGGCACTGTTAGCAATATGAATAGCCATTTTTCTATCTTCCATGCCTACGTGCACATGTAAGCCAAAAATGAGGTTACTTCTTGCGGCATCTTGTAATTCATTTACAATTTGGTGGTAGCGAATATTATCGGTAATTAATTGGTTGTTCCAATGACTAAACGGATGCGTGCCGGCTGCACCTACCCAAAAGCCAAGTTCTCCGGCTATTTGTGCAATAGTGCCTCTTAGTGTAGC
>JAKAJX010000134.1 GCA_021824855.1 Bacteroidota bacterium
ATGATTTAAAAAATAATTGCCATACTTTGTAAATGATTTTGCCATTTGCATGGCGTTAGAAAAGTCTTTCTCATGGTAATTTCCTACCAATCCTAATTGTTGAGCAAATGTTGGTGTGTATAAATACGTAATTCCATATTTTCTTCTATACGGCAAAGCCATTACTGCATCGTAGTTGTTAATAATAATTCCTTTCCAATTATCTGTAATGGTGTTTAAAAAAAAGTAAGTAGAATAAATTAATCCTTTGTGTTTATTTACACATGCATCCCATTTAGCAGCATCTATTTTATCAGAAGTAAGTATAATTGCCTCTTCTTGCATACTGCAAGTTAAATATACATTTACATTTTTCCTGAAATTACCAATTGCAATGATTTGAAAATTATTTTAGAATCGGTTAGTAAAGATGGTTGATTTAAATATTCTAAATCGTATTGCATTCTGGTAATCATTTCTTCCACTGATGATGCATAGCCAAATTTAATCATTCCCATAGAAGTTAAGCCGGGCTTTGTTTGTAAAAGAATATTGTATTCGGGTGATTGATGAATAATTTGTTGGATATAGTATTTACGTTCGGGTCTTGGGCCCACTAAGCTCATATCACCTTTAATAATATTCCAAAGTTGTGGTAATTCATCCATTTTCCATCTTCTCATAAATTTTCCCCAAGTGGTAATTCTCGGATCATTTTTGTACGATAATTCAGGACCATTTATTTCGGCATGTGAATACATGCTTCTAAATTTATAAATAATAAACTTTTTAGCGTTTAGTCCAATTCTTTCTTGCTGATAAATGATATTTCCTTTTGAAGATATTTTTGTGATAAAGGCAATAAGTAATAAAATGGGAAATAATGCTATTGCTGCTATGGAAGCAAATAATATATCTAACAATCTTTTTATTCCCTGGTTCATTAAAAAAAAACTTTGTACATCTATCTTCTTAAACAAGAATATTTGTATTATTTATTTTGGTAAGAATTTGGTGAGCAATTTCCATAGCCAATAAACCATCTATTTCACTTACAGCTGTAGAAGTATTGTTGTTAATAGCATTTACAAAGCTTTGTAACTCGGCTTTAATGGCATTGGTTTGAGGAATTTCGGGGTTAGATACTGCAATAGTTTTTTTACCATTTGGCGTTTCCAAATCAAATGAAAATACGTTGGTATCTTCCGGTTGCTTTAGTTTAATGATTTCGGTTTTCTTCTGTAAAAAATCAATTCCAATATAAGCATCCTTTTGAAACAATCTTATTTTTCGCATTTTCTTCATACTAATTCTACTGCTGGTTAAATTAGCAACACAGCCATTATGAAATTCAATTCGCACATTGGCAATATCGGGCGTATCTGTCATTACGGCAACACCACTTGCCGAAATTTGCTTCACATTACTTTTTACTATGCTTAAAATAATATCTATATCATGAATCATTAGGTCTAAAATTACACTTACCTCTGTTCCTCTTGGATTGAATTGTGCCAAGCGATGTACTTCAATAAACATTGGATTAAGGTTGATATCTTTAATTGCAAGGTAAGCGGGATTAAATCTTTCAACATGACCTACTTGGCATTTTACATTTGCTTCTCGAACCATATTCACCAATTCTTTCGCTTCGGCAATGGTATTGGTTAAAGGTTTTTCTATAAAAATGTGTTTGCCTTGTCTTATAGCAGCCATTGCAATTGAAAAATGCTGATCTGTTGGAACCACTATATCTATAATATCGCAGGCATCAATAAGTTTATCTTCATCCATAAAACGTTTAATACCATATTCCGATACAACTTGTTTGGCTGCTTCATTATTCGGGTCGAAAAAGCCAATCACTTTTACATCTTCTATTTCTTTCCAATTATTTAAATGGAACCTTCCTAAATGTCCAACTCCAAAAACACCAACTTTAAGCATAAAAAAAATATTTATGCGGTAAAGATAAATATTCGCCCATGCTAATAAAAAGTGAATGTGCAGATGTGGATAAACGTATAGGGTTTAAGCAAATTATGTTGTGGATTAGATAATGTAAAGCGATTTTAAGATAATTCTTAAACTAATACCTATTACTAATAACCCTACTGCTATAAACATTCCTTTGGTAGGCAATTTCCCCGTAAGTCTTGCTGCCATTGGTGCTGCAATTACACCACCTATTATTAGTCCAATGATAATAGGCCATTGGCTAATACCGATGAATGTGAAGAAAGTAAATGCACTGGCAACCGTAATACAAAATTTTGCAGCTACTGAAGTTCCAACGGCATAACGTGGTAGCCGGCCTTTTGATATGATGGTGCTGGTAACTAAAGGTCCCCATCCGCCACCGCCCACCGAGTCTATAAAACCGCCAAATGCACCTAACCATCCAACATATTTTAATTTTTTTGGTTTTATTTTATTCGAGATAAATGCTTTTCCAAGAATATTTATACCAAGAAATAACGTATAAAATGCAATGGCCGGTTTTAAAAAATAGTCGTATTTATTGCCAAACTTTATTAAAAATAATGCCCCCAGAATTGCAGTAATTATACCAGGAATGGCTAATGTTTTAAATAGTTTTTTATTGATATTTCGAAAGCGAAAATGACTGATAGTGGATGCTGCCGAACCAAACATTTCTGAAGTGTGAACACTGCTTGAAATAATTGGAATACTTAAATTCATTGATAATAAAACTGAAGTGCAAATTACGCCATATCCCATACCCATACTTCCTGCAATCATTTCTACACCAAAGCCTACTAATATCATCCAGTAGAAGCGATTATCAATTTGTGCAAGAAAACTTTTTGATTGCATAAATGTTTTTTCAACAGGAATAACCAGTGATAAAATAAATCCTGCTATAATTGAAATGATAGCTATAATAAACCAAATTGTAATTTTTTTATTCAATTTATTTTTCTCCGAAATTGTTATAGTATATTTTGTTGAAAGCACTTTAGTTATTTCGTTAAGTGCAGTTACTTTTGATTCAAAGTTTCCTTTAAGCCTATTTCTTATAATATTTAAGTTATTTAAAACTTCATTTAATTCGTTGGGTAATGTGTCATTAAAAATTTCTTTTAACCTTTTAGCAAGTGTTGGAGATTTGCCGTTAGTAGAAATACCAATTTTCAAGTTGCCTTTTTGTACAATTGCACCTAAATAAAAATCGCATAAATCGGGTGTATCAGCAACATTTACTAAAATGTTTTTTGCCGATGCTTCTTTTTTAATTATTGCAGAAAGCGAAATATTATTAACAGCAACAAGTAGTATGTTGGTGTTATTTAAATCACTTGTATCATAAGCTTTTTGATGAATAGTGATAGTTGCATATTCATTTGCTAATTGCCATATTTCTTTTTTAATTTCAATAGCAACAAGGGTAATAGTTGTTTTCGGTGAATTTTGTAAAACGGCTTTTAATTTTTCCAATGCAATATTTCCGCCACCAACAATTAATAATTTACATTCTTCCAACTTTAAAAAAATAGGGAAGAGTGTATTTGTTTCTTCTTTATTTATTTTTAACGATGTGTCGGTGTTGGTAGTATTGTGTTCTGATAATTTCATTAATTATAAATGTGCATTAAATTTACTCTAACTGTTGGTTGCATTGTGTTTGAGCTAAATTGCCACCAGCTCATCAATATAAATTGTGCATTTAGATTATTAGCGATACTTAGTTCAATTCCAATAGAAGTTCTGTTCTGATCCCATGCATTTGTTTCATTGTTAAATTGCCATAGCAACTCGTTTGAAGTTAGTAATTTTATTTTTGTATTTACATTTGTAACATATTCAATTTTATGTCGTAATCTAAAAAAAGCAGAGGTTGAATTTGAAAAAAATCTTTCTTCTATTCTAAATCTATTCGTGAGAAAACTGTTATTGAAGCCAAAGCCCGATTTTATTTCTTGCCATAATCTCAACTCATTATTGTTATTGTATATTTTGGCATCTTTATCAAAACTTTGTTGATTGAAGTAGGCAATGCCATTAATTAAATAGGTTTTTTTGTTTAGCTTAAATGCTAACCCTGTTCTGCCTTCTTTTAAATCAATTCCTTGTTGAATATGCCTTGCTTGAAAATCGGAAAGTAGTAAGAATTTCGAGTTTAATTTTATTTCACTAAAATAGCCAATCCAAATACTTGGATTATTTGAAATTATTTCCTGTGAATAGCTTTTAATATACATTGTTAAAATAAAAAAATTAAACAGTAATAATATTTTAGGTCTCTTCATCAAATGCTTGTGGCTATTATTTATTCTGCGAAATAACGAAAAGTCTATTAAATATGTAGGAAATATTTTTTCTAAAAATTATTAGTAAATAAAATTGGTAGACTATTGTCTAACACATACATTTGCATAGTTCACTTAATTAGTAGGAATTTAAAAACTATTTATTAATTCTTAAGTTATTATAATGAAAAGTTTCCGTTCAGAATTTGAGAATCCTTTAGTACAAAAGGATATTATTGAACTTGAAAAAAAAATTAAAGATTTTAAAGAAGGTACAATATCTGAAGAAAAATTTCGTAGCCTTCGCTTGGCAAGAGGTGTTTATGGTCAGCGGCAGCAAGGGGTTCAAATGGTTCGTATCAAATTGCCTTATGGTAAAATGACTTTTGCACAATGGAAAAGAATTGCCGATGTTTCTGATGAATTTTCTACCGGTAATCTTCATTTAACTACAAGGCAAGATATTCAAATTCATTTTGTAAGTCTTGATCGTACACCTGAATTATGGAGTTTATTAGAGCAAGATCAAATAACCATTCGAGAAGCTTGCGGTAATACGGTTAGAAATGTTACTGCATCTGATATGGCAGGAATTGATAGTGATGAGCCGTTTGATGTTACGCCGTATGCTCATGCTATTTTCGAATACTTTTTACGTAAACCTGTTGGTCAGGAAATGGGTCGTAAATTTAAAATTGCTGTATCAAGCAGTGAAAAAGATACTGCATTGGTTTTTATGCATGATCTTGGTATTATTCCTCGCATCAAAGAAATAGATGGTAAGCATGTTCGCGGTTTTAAAGTGGTAATTGGCGGAGGATTAGGTGCACAACCATTTTTGGCTAAAACTACTCATGAATTTTTAGAAGAAGATTTGTTATTGCCTTATATCGAATCTGTGTTGCGTGTATTCGATCGTCATGGCGAACGTAACAGTCGGCATAAAGCAAGAATTAAATTTTTAATTCAACAAATTGGTATAGATGCTTTTAATGAATTGGTTGCTGCTGAACATAAAGCCATCACCGATAAAAAAGTAATTATCGATACAAAACGATTCGAAAATATTTCTTTGCCATCAGGAATTTTGCCAAATGAAAACAATCAAATTAATAATCCATTGAATTTTGAAATTTGGAAAAATACCAATGTAAAAAAACAAAAACAAGAAGGTTATTATGTAGTTTACGTAAGAGTTCCCAATGGAAATATTAGCACAGAAGTAAGTAGAAGATTAATAGAAAAATTGCAATCGGTTATTGCCGATGATGTTCGTGTAACCATTTCACAAAACTTGCAATTTCGTTTTATTAAAGCCGAGCATCTCGAATATGTGTATAGTGTGTTAGAGGCTGAAAACCTTGCTGCAGCAGGTTTTGGAAGTGCTGCAGATATAGTTTCTTGCCCTGGTACCGATACTTGTAATCTCGGCATTTCGAGTAGTACAGGATTAAGTACTGTGCTTTCTCGGTTAATTGAAGATGAATTTACCGAATTGTTGGAAGATGAAAATATTGCCATTCGCATCAGCGGCTGTATGAATTCTTGTGGCCAACATGGTATTGCCGGAATTGGTTTTCATGGTAGTTCTATGAAAGTAGATGGTAAGGTTATTCCTGCTGTGCAAGTATTAATTGGTGGTGGAAATTTAGGTGGAGGAGAAGGTCGTGTTGCCAATAAAGTAATTAAGCTGGCTAGTAAACGTGCACCCGATGCTGTGCGTGTTTTATTGAATGATTATAAAGCCAATCAACAAAACGAAACGTATCTTGAATATACATTTAATAAAGGCGAAAAATATTTTTACGATCTTTTAAAGCCATTAGCCGATACAACAAGTTTAGTTGCTGAAGATTTTATTGATTGGGGACAAGCCGAAAAATTTGCAACTGCCATTGGTGTTGGCGAATGTGCAGGTGTGATGATTGATTTGGTTGCTACATTAATTTTTGAAGCCGATGAAAAAATTGCTATGGCCGACGAAAGTATTGCCAATAAAGCGTTTGCCGATGGTATTTATCAATCTTATGCGGCATTTATTAATGCAGCAAAAGCGTTGTTGTTAAATCATAGTGTGCAGTGCAATACGCAGATTGGAATATTAAATGACTTTGATAAAAATTTTACCGGCAAAGGATTGTACACCAATCATGCTAATTTTAAAGAATTGGTTTTGCAAATAAATCAAAACGAACCAACCGAAGAATTTGCCCAAAAATATTTGGAACAAGCAAAAGATTTTATTGCATTTGCTTCAGCGTTTAAAGAAAGTAATATTGTAAATTAATTGTACAAGCAACTTGTTTTCATGGCATCTTCGTTGTGTCACTCACTTGTACAGTTGGAATTTTGATGAGCAATCATTTCAATAAAGTACCGAACGTTGAAGAGTGCGACGCAACGAAGTTGAAGTTAGTAATGTAGTTGGTACAAAAAAACTTGTGTAGAAAATATATTAGATGGATTTCCTTCCTTTTAAAAATTGTTCTGCTGTCATTACAGGAATTTCGGCAGATTTATAATCTTTTAAATTTCGGGTTAACAATATTTTTATATTGTTTTCGATGGCAGTGAAATATTGTATACCGTCTTCGAAATCTTTAAAGTCGGATGATAATGCAAGGTCAACAACCTTATCAGTTACAGATAGAACAGTAACCAATGTTTTGAATTTTAATAATTTCCTTTTTGCTTGATCTGTAGAAAATTGTTTAGATAAAATATAATTTAAGTTAGCGAAGCATAAAGAGGAAACGTAAATTTTTATTTCGTTTCTATCGGCAGCAGAAAATAAATTTGCCGAAGCAAAATAAAATGGATCGCGGTTACTTAATAAATCGAGAATAATATCCGTATCAACAAATACTTTTTCCATTTATTCGTATTTGTTGATTAAGAAATCGGTATACGCTTTTTTATGATCGAAATCTGCCGGAAGTTGTATAATTCCTGAAAGACTTTTTACCAGAGGAGTTATCTTTTCATTTCCATTGGTTTCATTAGTTATTTTATGAAGGTAGTTTTCAATTAATTTAGAAAGACTTGTTTTGTGAAGCGTAGCATAGTCTTTAGCTTTTTCAATTATGTCTTGTTCTAATTTAAGTGTCAGTTTGTTGTTCATAAAAATATAAGTTACGTACAAAAATATAAATAACGTACGTACATTTAAAATAAAATTTTCTAAAAAATTAATCAAACAAATTAGAAGATAAATATCTGTCGCCACGGTCGCAAATGATACAAACAATAACACCTTGTTTTAATTCATTCGATAACTGAACTGCGGAATGAACTGCACCGCCACTACTCATTCCACAAAAAATACCTTCTTCTTTTGCTAAAAGTTTTGCCAT
>JAKAJX010000044.1 GCA_021824855.1 Bacteroidota bacterium
TGGTGTTTGTACAAGAGTGTACACAACAACGCCTAAAAAGCCAAATTCGGCTTTGCGTAAAGTAGCTAAAGTACGTTTAACCAATAAGGTAGAAGTAATTGCCTACATTCCGGGTGAAGGTCATAATTTGCAAGAACACTCTATTGTATTAATCCGTGGAGGTCGTGTAAAAGATTTACCAGGTGTTCGTTATCATATTGTTCGCGGTAGTTTAGATACTGCCGGAGTAAAAGACAGAAAGAAAAGTCGTTCTAAATATGGTACAAAAAAGGAAAAAGCAAAAAAATAATAATTTAAAAGTACTAATTAATATATAGATCATGCGTAAAGCACAAGCCAAAAAATTACCTTTAGCTCCCGATGGTCGGTTTAACGATAAATTGGTAACTCGTTTTGTAAATAACATTATGTGGCAAGGTAAAAAAAGTACAGCTATTACTATTTTTTATGACGCTGTTGATAAGGTTAGTAAAATAACCGGTGAAGATGGATATGAAGTTTGGAAAAAAGCTTTATCTAATGTAACTCCTGCTGTTGAAGTTAGAAGTCGCAGAATTGGAGGAGCTACTTTTCAAATTCCTTCAGAAGTACGTGCCGACAGAAAAATTTCATTAAGCATTAAATGGTTAGTTCGATATAGCCGTGAAAGAAATGGTAAAACAATGGCCGATAAATTAGCCAACGAAATAATTGCAGCAAGTAAAGGAGAAGGTGGTGCATTTAAAAAGAAAGAAGATACGCATCGCATGGCTGAAGCCAACAAAGCTTTTGCACACTTTAAAATTTAAAGAGAACTAAATAAATTAAAAAAAGGGTTCTGCATTTTTTGCAGAACCTTTTTTATGCAAGTTTGTAAGCTTCAATTTTTCAAATTCCCTTCAAAAGGCACAACTTTATAGCAATAATTTTTCCCCATATCAATTAAATATTGGCTTCCATCTTTTTCATTAGAGTAAATCCTTACCTTTGCCGCTCGAAAAAATTTAAAACACAATTTTTGTTATGGCTGATTTGAAGTTTCAACGCAATTTTGGTATTGCTGCCCACATAGATGCGGGAAAAACCACTACTACAGAACGTATTTTACGTTATACAGGTATGATTCATAAAATTGGAGAAGTGCATGATGGCGCTGCCACTACTGATTGGATGGAGCAAGAAAAAGAGAGAGGTATTACTATCACATCTGCAGCTGTTAGTTGTCAATGGAATTTTCCTACAGTATTAGGTAAACCAACTCCTGATACAAAAAAATATTATTTCAATATTATTGATACTCCGGGACACGTTGATTTTACCGTAGAAGTAGAACGTTCTATGCGTGTTTTGGATGGTTTAATTGCATTGTTCTCTGCCGTTGATGGTGTAGAACCTCAGTCCGAAACAGTTTGGCGTCAAGCAAACCGTTACAAAGTTCCCCGTATTGGTTTTGTAAATAAAATGGATCGTGCCGGTGCCGACTTTTTAATGGTGGTTGCACAAGTTAAAGAAATGTTGGGTGCTAAAGCCGTTCCGCTTCAATTGCCTATTGGTGCAGAAGATAATTTTACCGGAGTGGTTGATTTGATTAAGATGAAAGGTATTATCTGGCATATGGAAACAGAAGGAATGACCTTTGATGAAATTCCGGTTCCGGAAGATATGATAGAAGAAGCAAATGAATGGAGACAAAATTTAATTGAAGCTGTTGCTGAATATGATGATAAATTATTAGAAAAATTCTTTGACGATCCGAATACAATTTCTGAAGAAGAAGTTCACGAAGCTATACGGAAAGCAACAATCGATTTAAGTATTGTTCCAATGATGTGTGGTTCTTCATTTAAAAATAAAGGTGTGCAAACTGCATTAGATGCTGTTTGTCGTTACTTACCTTCTCCTATTGATATTGAAGATACAGTAGGAACAGATCCTGATAGCGGAGAGCCTATTACAAGAAAAGCAGATGCTAAAGCTCCGTTTGCTGCATTGGCATTTAAAATTATGACAGATCCGTTTGTTGGTCGTTTGGCATTCTTCCGTTGTTATTCCGGTCATTTAGATGCAGGATCGTATGTTAAAAATATGCGCAGTGGAAAAAATGAGCGTATCAGCCGTATCATGAAAATGTTTGCCAATAAACAAAACCCAATTGATTTTATTGAAGCCGGCGATATTGCTGCTGCTGTTGGATTTAAAGAAATTAAAACAGGAGATACATTGTGTGATGAAAATCATCCAATAGTATTAGAAAATATGTTTATTCCTGAGCCTGTAATTTCTGTAGCAGTTGAGCCAAAAACTCAAGCTGATGTTGATAAAATGGGTATGGCTATTGCAAAATTGGTAGAAGAAGATCCTACTTTGCGTGTAAAAAGTGATGAAGATACAGGGCAAACAATTCTTTCAGGGATGGGCGAATTACATCTTGAAATTATTGTAGATCGTATGCGCCGTGAGTTTAAAGTAGAAGTTAATCAAGGTAACCCTCAAGTTGCGTATAAAGAAGCATTTACTCAAACTATTGAGCATAGAGAGGTATTGAAGAAACAGTCGGGTGGTCGTGGTAAATTTGCCGATATTCAATTCTCTATTGGTCCTGCAGATAAGGAATGGATGACTGAAAATCCTGGAAAATCTTTCCAATTTGTAAATGATATTTTTGGAGGTTCTATTCCACGTGAATTTATTCCTGCAATTCAAAAAGGATTTGAAGCAAGTATGGGTACTGGGGTATTGGCTGCTTATCCTATTGTTAGTATGAAAGTAAGAATATTTGATGGAAGTTTTCACCAAGTTGACTCCGATTCAATGTCGTTTGAATTATGTGCTAAATCTGGTTTCCGTGAAGCAGGTAGAAAAGCTAAACCGGTTTTATTAGAGCCTATTATGAAAGTGGAAGTGGTAACTCCGGATCAATATATGGGTGATGTTACAGGCGATTTAAACCGCCGTCGTGGTATGTTAGAAGGAATGGATACACGCGGTAATGCGCAAGTTATTAAAGCAAAAGTTCCTTTAAGTGAAATGTTTGGTTATGTAACTCAATTGCGTTCTTTATCATCAGGACGTGCAACTTCTACCATGGAATTTTCTCATTACAATCCAGCTCCTAATAACATAGCTGAAGAAGTAATTGCAAAAAGTAAAGGAAAAGTGAAAATAGAAGATTAATATAGTGGCATAGCAACTAAAATCTTACGCCTCATTAACTTGTTTAATGAGGCGTTTGTATTCTGGAAATAACCGCTTTAAATTTTCCATTGGCAGAAAGTGGAATATGTGTAACTTCTTCAATGCAAACATTTATTTCTCCTAATTGCGATTTTATTCTGGCAATAATTAATTCTTTGTCTTTGCTTTTTAATGAACCATCTACTACCACTTTTATAAGAATTGTTTCAATATTTTCTTGAATTACCTGCGACATTTTAATAGCATTTAACCCGGCAAATATTCCATGAAATCTTACCATCTGTCTTCCGTCTTTTCCATATACAATATCTTCTGTTCTTCCAATAATTTCTTTTACAATGGGCATACTTCTGCCACAAGTACATTCTGCACTACTTAAAATAATATTATCTCCAATTTTATACCGTATAAGTGGCTGATCGTAATTTAAAAATCCGGTACAATAAATAGTGCCTATTTCATTTTCTTTAACCGGTTGCATGGCATCATTTAATACTTCAATAATGCCAACGTCGGGGTTAATATGTAAACTTCCATGTTCACATTCCGAAATTAAACCGCAGTATTCCATACCACTCCACGAATCGTAAGTTTTACAGCCATACACTTTCGAGAAGGTTGTTCTCATTTCATCTGTAAGTTTTTCGCTAGAGGTAATGATAGCTTTTAATGGAGGAATAGGAATATTTTTTTCGTTGAATAATTTTGCTAAAAAGAAATTACTCATTGCATACCCTGTCATATAAGCGATAGGATACTTTTTAAAGGCTTTGGCGTAATCTGTAATTGTAGCCGGACCAATATGATAAGCCGAAAAATAAATTTGTTTCTCAAAAAAATTATACCTGTAAAAAGGTGCAATATTTTTTGCAGTGGTAATTATTCTTCTTCCACCAATCATTCCTCTCCACATATTTTTGTTTACACCGGCCCAATTTCTTACTCTTGCCTCGTATAATGCAAACCATTTTTGATGCATTTTGTGCGAGTAATATATTTCTACAGGTGTGCCTGTGCTTCCGCTTGAGGAGAAAAAATTACCTTTTGAATCTTTATTAAGAGAAAGTAAACTTGTTTTTCCATACTTTCTCACTTCATCTTTTAAAGTAATGGGCAGTAAATGAAGATGGTCAATATCAATATTCTGCAAGTCGGCAGCAGTTAACCCATGTTTTGTAAATTTATCTTTATAAAAGGGCACATTTTTATAGGCATGTTGTAGCAATTGTTCCAGCTCTGTATTTTGGTATTCTTTCCATTCCGCTTTGCTAAAAAATTCTCGCTCTTTGGCCCAATGGTACTCGTATGGAAAAATGCCGCCAAATCGTCTTTTCTGCCAGTGATAGCCGTATGCAGAAATTAGCAAGTTTTGGATAATAAGCGGACTTTTGCTGTAAATATTAGTTATAAATGATGTCACAATTTTTTATTTCTTTGGAAAAGTACTTATTTGTAAATAGATATGCCAGTGTTTTATTGTTCAAAACGATGCTATGAATGGCTTTAGTGTAAGTTTTAGCTGATTTTTGGGAAATATTTTAAAAATGAATAAGTTTTTTTAAAAATTTCTTTTCTTTTTCTTGCCCATTTAAGTATAGCCCCTTACCTTTGCAACCCCAATCGGAAAATTGGCTTAATCTATGTCTCAAAGAATTAGAATAAAATTACAGTCTTACGATCACAATTTAGTTGACAAGTCAGCTGAAAAAATTGTAAAAACCGTTCGTAGTACAGGCGCTGTTGTTACAGGTCCAATTCCTTTACCAACACATAAAAGAATTTTTACTGTACTTCGTTCGCCACATGTGAATAAAAAGAGTAGAGAACAATTTCAATTGTGTACGCATAAACGATTATTAGATATTTATACTTCTTCTTCAAGAACGGTAGATGCTTTAAGCAAATTAGATTTACCATCGGGAGTGGAAGTTGAAATTAAAGCTTAATTAAAAGATTAAGCAAATTAGCTCTTAAAATAATTTATCTCTCAATCATCACAAATTGTGGTTGAAAAAAGAGCTCTGAATAAAATTAAACACTCAGTTAACAAATTGAGTAAACATATAAACAAGCCCTTCGAGGTTTGTTTACTGTCGGTACTTCTCATTTCTCTTAATAAGTGAAAAATACGGAAAAGGTCGTCAGCAAACAAGGATTGAATTACACTTCATCTGTGTAATGTCCTTTAAACCTCAGCGGGCATAAACCGCGAAAAGATGAAAGGTATAATTGGTAAAAAAATTGGGATGACCAGCATATTTGCTGCAGATGGTAAACAAACTGCAGTAACTATTATTGAAGCTGGTCCAAATGTAGTAACTCAGGTTAAAACAAAAGACTCTGATGGTTACGGTGCACTTCAATTAGCATTCAGCGATAAAAAAGAAAAACATTCTACTCAAGCTGAAATTAATCACTTCGCTAAAGCACAAACTTCTCCAAAAAAATTCGTTAAGGAATTTCGCAACTATTCTATAGAAAAAACTTTAGGAGAAACTATTACTGTTGATATTTTTTCTGAAGGAGAAAAAGTTGAAGTAGTAGGAACTACCAAGGGTAAAGGTTTTCAGGGAGTTGTTAAACGTCATGGATTTTCTGGTGTTGGAGCTCAATCTCATGGACAACACGATCGTCAAAGAGCACCCGGTTCAATCGGTAACTCTTCTGATGCAAGCCGTGTTTTTAAAGGAATGAGAATGGCCGGACGTATGGGTGGAGATAGGGTTAAAATGAAAGGGCTGAAAGTTGTAAAAATTTTTCCTGAAAAGAACTATATTCTTATCAGTGGTTCTGTACCAGGTCATAATGGTTCAATAGTATTAATCCAGAAGTAATCAAACTTTAATTGAAAGAAGATGCAAGTAGATGTTTTAAATATAAAAGGTGAAAAAACCGGCAGAACAGTAGAGTTGCCACAAGAAATATTTGGTATTGAGCCAAACGATCATGTGATTTATCTTGCTGTAAAACAATATTTAGCTGCTGGGCGTCAAGGAACGCATAAAGTAAAAACTCGTGCCGAAGTGCATGGAGCAAGTCGTAAGTTGCACAAACAAAAAGGTACAGGAGGCTCTCGTAAAGGAAATATTCGTAACCCTTTATACAAAGGTGGTGGTACTGTTTTTGGTCCTAAACCACATGGTTACAATTTTAAGTTAAATAGAAAAGTAAAAGATTTAGCAAAAATTTCTGCTTTAAGCTATAAAGCTAAAGATGCAGCAATTTTTGTAGTAGAAGATATTAGTTTAGCTGCACCTAAAACCAAAGAAATTGTGAGTGTAATGCAAAACTTACATCTTGCAGATAAAAAGGCTTTATTAATTATTCCTGAGTATAACGATAATTTGTATTTAAGCACACGCAATGTTCCAAACATTGATAGTACCTTATTGGCAGATATCAATACTTATGAAATTGTAAATGCAGATGTTTTGGTATTAACTGAAAATGCTGCCAAAATATTTGCTGAAAATGAAGCTGTAGAAGCTTAATTAAAAACGTTTCAACTATAATATACAATGAAACTGAGTGAAATTTTAATCAAGCCAATTTTAACCGAAAAAGCAAATCAACAACAAGAAAAGTTAAGAAAATATGCTTTTAAGGTAAATCGTAAGGCTAATAAATTGGAAATAAAGACAGCAGTAGAAAATTTTTATGGTGTTAGTGTTGTGGAAGTAAATACTGCTGTAGCCCCAGGAAAAAATAAAACACGCTATACCAAAGCTGGTTTTATTAAAGGTCAAAAGCCCGCATATAAAAAAGCTTTTGTTACAGTAGCCGAAGGTGAAACAATAGATTTATACGCAAATATTTAATAATTTATAGTTAGCGAAGCTGAAAATTTCGCAAAAAAAGAAAGAAAATGGCATTAAAAAAGTACAAACCAATGACAGCCGGCACCCGCTGGAGAATTGGCAATGCTTATGCTGAAATTACAACTAACCAACCGGAAAAAAGTTTGTTAGAACCTGTTAAAAAATCAGGTGGACGTAATGCTCAAGGCCGTCGTTCTATGCGTTATATTGGAGGTGGTCATAAAAAGCATTATCGTATTATAGATTTCAAGCGCAATAAGCATAACATTGAAGCAACTGTTTTATCAATTGAATACGATCCAAACCGTACAGCATTTATAGCTTTATTGCAATATGCTGATGGTGAGAAAAGATATATTCTTGCACCACAAGGCTTACAAGTGGGTAATAAAGTAATGTCGGGAAATGATATTGCTCCGGAAATAGGTAATGCTTTGCAATTGAAATATATGCCATTAGGTACCATGATTCATAATATCGAAATGCAACATGGTCATGGCGCAAAATTAGCCAGAAGTGCAGGTGCATCGGCACAATTAACCGGCAAAGAAGAAAAATATGCAGTTATAAAAATGCCTTCCGGCGAATTAAGAAAAGTATTAATCAATT
>JAKAJX010000185.1 GCA_021824855.1 Bacteroidota bacterium
GCAGCAATAAAATTTTCATTTTCAATTATTAAAAATAACACATGAAAAAAAAATCATTACTACTGCTATTAGTTTTTATTTCAACTTATGCTATAAGTCAATCAAAAACTGAAACCACCAATAGTTCCAAAGAATATAATTTACTTAGTCTCACCGGAGGAATGGCTGCCATGCTTACTTACAACACCTATGGCTATATAGGTGCAATTTCAGATGGTTTTGTAAAAAATTATTACGATTCTTCATTAACCAATACAGTTATGACAGAGCAAATAAATTTTTGTAAAATCATAGGCGATATGTTAGATAAAGCAATCAATGAAAAAGCTTTTACTGACACAAATGATATTTCTACCATGCAAGAAGTAAAAAATATATTGATTGGATTATCGAAACAAGCACAATTTGCCAAAACTTATACAATTGCCCGTAGCGAAAGTGCATCAATTAATTTTGATGAACAAAGAAAAGCTAACTGGGAACAAATTAAAAAGCTGCTTAACTTAAAAGATTAGTTGAGGTAAAATATTATTCTGTTTCCCAAGTTTTAATTTTTACAATTATCTTGCAAACAGAATTTTTTTTATGTCAACAATTCAAGTAGGAATTATAATGGGAAGCGATAGCGATCTTCCTGTAATGCAAGCAGCAGCAGCTATTTTACAACAATTTAATATTGCTTTTGAGTTAACTGTTGTTTCTGCTCACCGAACACCCAATAGAATGATTGAATATGCCCAAAAAGCAAAGCAAAGAGGCATCAAAGTAATTATTGCAGGTGCAGGCGGGGCAGCTCATTTACCAGGCATGATAGCTTCTATTACTACTTTACCGGTTATTGGAGTTCCAATTAAATCATCTAACTCTATTGATGGATGGGATTCTATTCTCTCCATTCTTCAAATGCCAAATGGTATTCCGGTTGCAACAGTTGCCTTAAACGCTGCTAAAAATGCAGGAATTTTAGCGGCTGAAATGATTGGTATTTTTGATGAATCTGTAAGTAAAGCTTTGCATGAATATAAACAAGAAATGCAAAATGAAGTTTTAAACAAAGTAAAAACCCTAAAGGAAGATTGGGCTAATGAATTTGATAATTAATGAATTTCAATTATTTCAAATTCTTGTTGTAATCCTTTAGATGTAGCATACAGTATATTTAAAAAGCTTTTTCCATATTTTGCATATAACAGCGAAAAATTTTCTACTCGTTCTTGTAAATTATCATCGGGAAAAGCAATTGCACGAATGGCTTTTATTTTATTTTTTTCGGCTTCAAATTTTTTCTTCTCGGCCCTAAACATTTTCTTTTCCAACTCATGCAAACGGTTTAAAGCCTTTACTTTTAAAGCCTCTGTGTGTTTGCCTAAAGTAACATCTATTGTAGTAACAAGTTCTTGTAGTTTATTATACAATTCATTCATATTTTCTAACTCGCTTTGCAAGTTTAATTTTTGAACAGATTGTTTATTGATATATTCTCTTAACAAATCATCTACCGGCGTAAATAAATCGTGTATTGAAAATCCGAAGCTTTTAAATTTTTGAGCTTGTTGTTTTGTAATAACAGCAAAACTATTTCTAATTAACAATACCGGATAGGGTACCTTAACTGCAGCAAAAACATTTTTTAATTCAAGCCAATAGGCCAACTCACCCCCGCCGCCAATAAAAATAATATTGGGCAAAATAGTTTCTTGAAAAACGCCACGCAAAATAACATTGGCACTAAATCGCTCCGGATAAGTTTGTAATTCATTTAAAATTTCCTCTTTACTCCATTCAATTTTTAAAGATGAAACTTGAAATTTTGAATTTATAATTTCAATTCTTTCTCGTTTATCCTCTATCAAATAAAATAAATTCAATGTTCTTCCTCTCGTTTGTATTTTATATTCGGAGGAAAGCAAAGCAATTGTTTTCTCAACTTCTTTATGAGAAAACTGTTCTGTTAACTCTTTTTCAATTACCGGCTGAAAAGATTTTTTTAAAGCAGCATTATCCGGGATAATAATTAATAATCCATATTCGGCAAATAGTGCATTTACCAATTCTAAAGTTGCTTGCTGAATAGTTTTGTTGGGTGTATAAGTTGCTTTAAATAAAGCTATAATTTCTTCACCATAAGGTTCAACTCCCACTCTACCATGGATTTCATTAATTAATTTTAGCAAGGCATTATCTACTTTCATTCTTCCAACTGCACCTGTTTGATTGGTTTGCCATGTTATTTTTTTTCCATCAATATGCAAATACCCCAATTCATCTAAATCTGCATCTTCACTTCCCATATAATAAATGGGCACAAAATGATAAGCAGGTAATTGCTTATTTAATTCATCGGCTAATTTAATTGCATGAAATATTTTATAAATAAAATAAAGCGGACCTGTAAAAATATTGGGCTGATGAGCTGTTGTAACAGTAAATGTATTTTCGTTTAACAACAGTGAAATATTTTTTTCTTGAACAGAAGAAAAAGTAATTTCTTGGTACTGTTTTTTTAATTCATTAACCAATAATTGTCTATCGGTAGCGAAATTTTTTCTTGCTTCAATAGCAGATTGTATTCCTTCTAAGGAAGGTTGATGTAAATAAAAATTTTGAAGAAAACTATTTCCATTTACATAATCATCAACAATTTTAGAAAAATATCCTGTTGCACGGTATGATATTTTGTTGGTAGAAAAATCCATTCAGTATGTTACATTTTATGTACGAAATAACGGCAAATATTTTAAATTATTGATGTTGGTTATAACGATTCTGAAAATCGAAAGAAACTTTATTATTTTTACTTTCAGTAAATTTATTCTCACTTTACAACAATTGCTTTATGGAAACTTACGGTAAGATTCTGTTAATTGCCATGCCTGCATTTTTAGCATTGGTATTATTTGAAAAATTTTATGGCTGGTATAAAGGTAATGATACAGTAAATAATATGGATATGATTGCCAGTCTAAGCTCGGGCATTACCAATGTTACCAAAGATGTATTAGGCATAAGTGTAGCCATTATTTCGTATGGTTGGTTAGTAAATAAAATTGCTATTATTCATATTCAATCTACTGTTCTCATTTATGTAATAGCCTTCTTTTCGCTTGACTTTGCCGGCTATTGGACACATAGAATTGCACATGAATATAATTTTTTTTGGAACAATCATATTATTCATCACAGCAGCGAAGAGTATAATTTGGCTTGTGCATTACGCCAAAGTATTTCTGTTTTTGTAAAAATTTATGGTATTTTACTTTTACCTGCTGCACTATTAGGCATTTCTCCAACCGTAATTGCCACTATTGCACCATTGCATTTGTTTGCTCAATTTTGGTATCATACCAAGCATATCCATAAAATGGGATTTTTAGAAAAAATAATTGTAACGCCCTCTCACCATAGAGTACACCATGCTATTAATGCCGAGTATATTGATAAAAACTATTCGCAAATTTTCATTTTTTGGGATAAACTTTTTGGAACTTTTCAGGAAGAATTACCTGAAGTTCCTGCAGTGTATGGTATTACGCGACCGGTACAAACTTGGAATCCCATTAAAATAAATTTTTTGCATTTGTGGCTTTTAATAAAAGATGCATGGCGTACAAATAGTTGGAAAGATAAATGTAGAATATGGATAATGCCAACAGGCTGGAGGCCGGCAGATGTTGTAGAAAGATACCCTGTTTTTAAAATTAACGATGTATATCACTTTACTAAATACCAACCAAAAGCATCTCGATTATTAGTAAGTTGGAGTTATATACAATTATTTATGATGCTGCTTTTTATTAGCTATTTATTTGGCAATATTGCCTACATCAATAGCTTAAACGCAACATTTATATATTGGTATGGGCTATTTATTTTTTTAAGTGTATATGCTTATACCGAATTGATGGATAAAAACAAGTTGGCTTTTATGGTGGAGATGATAAAAAATATGATGGGTATTTATTTTATACTACGATATAGCGATTGGTTTGGCAGTAACATTATTCACCCAATGATTAACCAATTTCTTTTAATTTACTTTTCGGCATCTACCATTATTTCTGCTGTGTTTTGTGTAGAGTTTATGAAAGAAAAAAACAATCATCAAACAACCACAGCTTCTACATCGTAATCATACGCTTTGGTAATTTGTACCTGTACAAAATCGCCAATAGTTAATTTTTTTGTAGAATGAATAATTACTTCATTATCTACTTCAACACTATCAAACTCCGTTCTGCCTAAGTAACGTCCGGCTTCTTTTTTATCAATAATTACTTTCAAAATTTTACCTACTTTCTCCTGATTTTTTTCTAAACTAATTTCTTGTTGAATTTCCATTATTTCTTGCGCCCTTCTTTCTTTTTCTTCCGAAGAAATAGCATCCTCCAAACCATAAGCAGCAGTATTTTCTTCATGGCTATACTGAAATATACCTACTCTATCGAAACGGTGTTTTTGCAAAAAAGCTTTTAACTCATCAACATCTGCTTCAGTTTCTCCGGGAAATCCCACAATTAAAGTAGTTCTTATGCAAATTCCGGGCACACGTATTCTTATTTCATCAATCAATTCTGTCATCTCTTCTTGCGTAATATTACGTTTCATTGCATTCAACATATTATTACTGGCATGTTGCAATGTCATGTCTAAATATTTGCAAATATTCTCTCTTTCACGTATTACATCTAACACTTCCATTGGAAATTTTGAAGGATATGCATAATGCAAGCGTATCCACTCTAATCCCTTTACATCGGCCAATGCATTTAACAAGTCGGGCAAAGCTCTTTTTTTATAAATATCTAATCCGTAATAAGTAAGTTCTTGGGCAATTAACATAATTTCTTTAACACCTTTTTGTACAAGGTTTTCGGCTTCTTTAACCAATGCTTCAATAGACTTGCTGATATGTTTGCCACGCATTAATGGTATTGCACAAAAACTACAAGTTCTGTTGCAACCCTCACTAATTTTTAAATAGGCATAATGTTGGGGTGTACTTAATAATCTTTCTCCTAATAATTCGCTTTTATAATCTGCATTAAATTTTTGTAACATTAATGGCAATTCTAAAGTACCAAACCAAGCATCTACTTCAGGAATTTCTTTTTCCAAATCGTTTCGGTAACGTTCACTTAAACAACCTGTAACATACACTTTATCTAATTTTCCTCTTCGTTTCAATTCCAGTTGATCTAGTATTGTATTGATACTTTCTTCTTTGGCTTTATCAATAAAACCACAGGTATTTACTACTACTATATTGTGATCTAATTTTTTATTCTCATGCACCACATCAATTTCATTGGCTGCTAATTGCCCACTTAATACTTCACTATCCACTAAATTTTTACTACAACCAAGTGTAATAATATTTACTTTATCCTTCTTTATTGATTTTGCTTTCATAGAAGCGGCAAAGATAATATAACAGAAACGATATTTATCATTAGTGTAACCTGTAACTCATTTACTAATTGCTGCAAAAATTATAATAGTATATTTTGACAAATATCAATTCGGGAGTTAGAAATAATGCAGAGTTTTATTTTCTGTTACTTATTTTCCAAATCTACTTATTACACAATTAACATGAATACGTCAAATACGCAACTTTCGGCTTTCCCCGATTCTAAAAATCATTATAAAATACTTGATGGATTACGTGGTGTAGCTGCTATTATAGTAGTTGCTTTTCATGTATTTGAAACACATTCTACAAGTCATCAAGATCAAATAATCAATCACGGTTACTTAGCCGTAGATTTTTTTTATGTTCTTTCGGGTTTTGTGATTGGTTATGCCTACGATGATCGTTGGGGAAAAATGACATTAGCCGGATTTTTCAAACGCCGCCTTATTCGATTACATCCAATGGTAATAATGGGTATGATTGTAGGAGCAATAGGTTTCTATTTTCAAGCATGTAATTATTGGCCAACCATCAGCCAAACACCTGCATGGAAAATGTTATTTGTTATGTTAATTGGTTTTACATTAATTTGTGGGCCATTATCAATGGATATTAGAGGATGGCACGAAATGCACCCTCTTAACGGTCCCGGATGGTCTCTCTTTTTTGAATACATTGCCAATATACTTTATGCAGTTTTTGTTCGAAAATTTTCGAATACAGCATTATCAATATTGGTTATTCTATCGGGTATTGCACTTATTCATCTTGCAGTAACAAGTACCAATGGAGATATTATTGGTGGCTGGTCGGTTGAACCGGAACAGCTTCGCATTGGTATTTCTCGTTTAATGTATCCATTTTTTGCCGGACTTTTACTTTCTCGTATTAATCGGCTTTCCCCTATTAAATATTCATTTTTATTAAGCAGTATGCTGGTTATTATATTTCTTTCTATCCCAAGAATTGGAGGAACTACTCATTTATGGATGAACGGACTTTACGATTCGTTATGTGTAATATTGATATTTCCGTTAATAGTATTTATTGGTGCCAATGGTGAAATAAAAGGCAAATACACATCAAAGCTTTGTAAATTTTTGGGCGATATTTCTTATCCAATATATATTACCCATTATCCAATTATATATATTTATACAGCATGGGTAAGCGATAATAAAGTGCCACTACAACAAGCATGGCCCATGGGCATACTTGTTCTTTTTTCTAGTATTTTGCTGGCTTATGTTTGTTTAAAATTTTATGATATGCCTTTAAGAAAATGGTTAGGCAATCGTTTTATTTACAAAACACCAAACTAAATATAATTAATAGACAGCAGCTTTTTATTTAACGGAAGATGTATACCTGCTATTTATGAATTTCGCTACTGAAATGAAATTGAATATCGGAGTTATTGTTAATTTCTGTATTCAAAAACCATTCACTTTGTGCTAAATAAACCGGATGCCCATCTTTATCTTCGGCAGTATTGGTTTGTTTATATCGAAGAAAATCATCTAACTTTTTCTGATCTTTTGAAGTTAACCAACAAGCTTTATAAAAAGGCAAAGCTCTAAATTCGCAAGCTGCCCCATATTCTTGTAATAACCTGTATTGAATTACTTCAAACTGCAATTCTCCTACACAACCAATAATTTTTTTAGTGCCACCAAATTGAGTAAATAATTGTGCCACACCTTCATCGGTTAATTGCTGAATTCCTTTTTCTAATTGCTTAGTTTTCATCGGATCTCTATTTACCAATTCTTTAAATATTTCCGGCGAAAAAGTGGGTATCCCTGTAAAATAAAAATTTTCTCCTTCGGTTAAAGTGTCTCCTATTTTAAAATTACCGGTATCAAATAAACCTACTACATCGCCCGGGTAAGCATCTTCAATTACATCTTTACTTCTGGCTAAAAATGAGTAAGGATTACTGAAACGAATATCCTTATCTAACCGAACATGATGGTAATATTTATTGCGTTCGAATTTGCCACTGCAAACACGCATAAAACCAATTCTATCTCTATGCTTGGGATCTAGGTTGGCATGTATTTTAAAAATAAATCCGCTGAATTTATCTTCACCAACTTCCACTTCACGCAAAGATGTTTCTCTGCTTCTTGGTATTGGAGCAATTTTGATAAATGTGTTCAACATTTCTCTAACA
>JAKAJX010000272.1 GCA_021824855.1 Bacteroidota bacterium
GCCCGGCTCTAAGAGTTTTATAACTGCATCTGTTGCTGCTACACCACTACTAAATGCCAATCCGAATTTACCATTTTCAATTTTGGCATAAGCCGCTTCGAGTGCGGCTCTTGTGGGATTACCAGCTCTAGAATAATCATACCCCTTATGCACGCCCGGAGCCGATTGAACAAATGTTGAGGTTTGAAAAATGGGTGTCATAATAGCACCGGTAGATGCATCAGGTTCTGTACCTGCATGAATGAATTTAGTAGCAAGTTTCATGGTGTTTTATTTAGTTACAAATATGCAATTTTAAATTTAACTCTTTCAAATATAGTGGTATTACTATTGTTGCATTTGCTTACAAACTTATACAACTATATCACAAATTTTTATTCGGCCAACAATTCGGTCATTTTATTTTTTGCAAACAATTTTAATTCAGGAAAAAATAATTGATAATACTTTTTAAAACTATCGTATTCTTTTTCAAATACCTTAAAAGCATCGGAACTATCGTTTAAATATTTTGCTCTTTTTACTACACCTATAAAACTTCTTTCAATACCCCAATTAAATTGATAATGGTATAACCAATTATACAATAACATATTTGGAAACATGGCAGCAAATTTTTCGGGAAATAAATTCTCGTACGGCTTTAATAAAAAATATGTTTTTTTGGTAAAATTCATTAAAGCATTGTCATTTTCAAATTCAGTATCATCTACTGCCAAAAAGTGATCGTAAATAACATCGAGCAAAGGGCCTGCATATAAACCCACAAAAGGTTTCAATAGTTTTTCTGCTTCTCTTGTTGCAGAGTGTGCATCGGTAAACGCATCAATAGCCCTATGCAGCGTAATACCTTTTTGAATAATAATTGGATACTCGAATTTTTTTTTACCCTTTACGTAATCGCTAATCATGTTGCCCACCAAAATGCCTTCATTGTTAAAAGATAAATATGCGTGAGCGAGATAATTCATTTAAGTAAATTAATTAATAAACGAAAGCGTTAGATAGTTGTTATTGCAAGCCAATGTAATCTTTAATTGTCATAAATTCTCCTTGCTCTTTTAGATCTGCTATTAAACGAATTAGCCTATCCTGCAAAGGTTGCCCACACAGTTTTTTTACATATCCGGGAAGACCATATTGATTAATATTTATAAACTCCCATGGATGAAAATACAAACACAAGTATCCATCCTTTTTTAAAGTTTGTATAGCCAATTGTTTAAATAAAAAGTAGGGTAAATTTTTAAACGATAACCAAAATAATGGTATTCTAAAATTGGGTGAAACCGAAGCAGGTAAACGTTGTATGCCTTCCTCTTCATATATAGTTCTTGGTAAATGCAAATTATTATAACGGCCGGGAAGAAGCGCTGGATTAATGGATGAATCGTAGGTATAACCGGCTTTCTTTACTTCATTCAAATTTACCTTTCTCATTCTTGGCATTCGCAAACCAACTACTTCGGTATTCGAAATCGTTTCAAGTTTTTGTTTCGATTGAAGTAAATGCTCATTGCTAAAATCGGAATGATAAAAAGTATGTGACCCAATTTCGTGTTGCGTTGCTAATAATTTAATTGCTTCAGGAAAATGAATAGCAAAATTAGCGGTAGTAAAAAGCGTAGATTTAAAAGAACTACTATGTAGAATTGGCATAATAGCATCTAATCCTAATTTTCCAATTTCTAATTGTTCATCTAACGGAAGAGGATGCTTATATTCTAACGGAAGATCAAACTCTTCCACATCAAATGAAAATAATATGTATCTGTTCGCAACCATACTAATCAATTGCAAATTAAAGTATTATTTTGGCTTTAATGGGTTTGCCATTATATGCTAATACGAGAAATAAAATATTTTATGTACCCGCAACTGCTTATTTTTATTTTTTAATTTTTAGCGTATGTTAAACAGATTAGTAGTAATTAAAACCTTAATGAGCCAAAAAAAATTGAACAATTATTTAGAAATTGGCGTACATAATGGTCATATTTTATTTAGAATTAAAAGTAATTTTAAAATTGCGATAGATCCAAAATTCGCTTTCGATACAATAAGAAAATTTGGGAAAATTATTTTAAATCCATACAATTTATACAATCAATATTTCGAAAAAAGCAGTGATGCTTTTTTTGCCGAAGATGCTGCTACTATAATTGATAATAAAAAAATTGAAATTTCATTGGTAGATGGAATGCATCAATACGATTTTGCATTGCGTGATATAGAAAACACCTTGAAATATTTAAGTGATGATGGAGTGATTGTTGTACACGATTGTAACCCACAAACAAAGGCGGCTTCGGGTACATGGGATGAGTGGCAGGAAAGAAATGAAGCCGGATTTTGGAATGGTGATGTTTGGAAAGCTATTGTGCATTTACGCTCTTTGCGAAACGATATAAATGTTTTTGTTTTAAACTGCGATCACGGTTTAGGAATTATTACCAAAGCAAAAAAAGAAAATGGTTTGCAATTTTCTGCAGATGAAATTAGTAAATTAAACTATGAAGATTTAGCAGAAAATAGGCAACAGTTTCTTAATTTAAAACCTGCCGAATATTTTTATGATTATTTTAAATTAAGCAATAAATAAATTTTTTACTCTATCAGCCGGAATTGTTAAAAATTGCTTTGAATATATTTGTTTTAATATAATTAACCACAAAATAAACCCGGGCAAAGCTTTTAAAGCATACGGCCTAACAATATTTTCTCGCAACCAAGGCGTAAAAAGATCGGAATAGGAAAAGCTGGTTAAAAGTAACGTGAAAATAAATCGTGCATTTACCTTTTTTGTATGCTCTTGCAATACATACCAAATACACATAGCCGGAAATGCAATGATATACGTAGGAGATTCGGCACTGGTAGTAAAAATTACTGTTGTAATTAGCACAGAACATAACAAGTATAATCTATACCTAACATCGCTAAAATAATTAAATCTTAGATATTGTAATCCAAATAAAATAACTGCCGGAACAGTAACATAATAATTCTTGAAATAGGGTACATTAAAAATTCTTCGTATCATACCCATTACACAAATATCTTGATAATCATTGGTATCATTAGGGTTTACATTTTTAGCAGCTTTATATTGTAAGGCATGAAGCCAATCGGAATAAGATTGAATAACAAAATGAGATGAAGAAATAATCATTGGTAAAACAAAAAATACAACCGACCAAACTATTGTCCATCCTATAAATTTCAATTTGTCTTTACTAAAGAAAAAGAAAGCAAAACCTACTATACCATAAATTTTAATAAACGTTGCCAGCATAATAAAAAACAAAGCCCATATTTCTTTTCGCTTATTAATAAAATCGAATCCAAGAATAATACAAGCCGCAATTAAGGCATTGCTCTGTAACCACGAAGCTGCATTCATCATTTCGTGAGAACATAAAATTAATATAGCATTCTGCCATTTCGATGCAATGGGTAATTTTTTAATTGCAATATATAAAATGGCAGTATTAAACATTCCCCATAATATAATGGCAATAGTATTGGGCAATAAAGCAAATGGTGCAATAACTAAAGCAAAAACAGGTCCGTATAAATTAACATCGGCATATTGCTGTGGATATTCTAAATAAAGATTAATCTGCTGAATTGAATGAATATAAACATGCTTAAAAATAATGTAGTTATTTATTTTATTGTGCAAAAAGTCGAGTAGTATAGCAATAAAAGATAAGCCAAACCAAAGCACATTTGCCAATACTTTATCAAACAAAAACGCTCCAGAGCCAAACCATTGCTTTATTTTATTCCAATTCATGTATAATATAATTATTCAATAATATTAGTTTCTTTAACAATAAAATTTGGACGCTGTTTACTTTGCATAAACAATTTACCTAAATAAATTCCTAAGATACCCAGAATCATTAATTGTAATCCTCCAAAAAATGCAATGGTAACAATGGTTGATGTCCAACCCGAAATTGCGAGATGATAATATAAACTAAAAATAACATAAGGAATATATAATAAGGAAAGAAGAGAAAAAGTTAATCCTAAATAAATAGCAATTAATAAAGGTTTTACGCTAAAAGAGGTAATACCTTGCAATGCCAAACGTACCAATGCTTTGGTACTATATTTTGAAGTACCCGAAACTCTTGCATGTGGTATATAAGGAATACCGGTTTGGGTAAAACCCACCCATTTAATTAATCCTCTAAAAAAGGGGCGATCTTCATGAAGATTATTAAAAACATTTACCACTTTTTTATCTAACAACCTATAATCGGCAATACCATCTTCCAATTCAACATCCGAAAGATTATTGACAATTTTGTAAAACATTTTGGAAGAAAGCTGATTAAAATTACTGGCATGTTCATTTCTATCAGCCCTATAAGTATATACTACATCATTTCCTTTTTCCCATAATTCAATCATTTCCGGAATCATTTCCGGAGGATGTTGCATATCGGCATCAATGGTTATAAGTGCATCGCCCTTGGCATATTTAAACCCTGCAAGTAGGGCATTATCTTTTCCGAAATTTCTTGAGAACGAGATATATTTTATTTGCTTATTATTTATTATTAATTGCTTAATAGCAGTTAAGCTATTATCGGTACTGCCATCGTTTACAAATAATATTTCATACTCGCTATCAATTTTTTCAAATACCTTATTAATTGCATCGGCAATAATGGTTATATTATTTTCTTCGTTAAAAACAGGTATTAATATGCTTATTTTATGAGCCATGGTACAACTTAATTCATTTTGTGTTGTACAAAATGATGCAACAAATGTCGAATAGGTTGGGTTAACTTATGCAAATAAAATTATAAATTTTTATTTTTAGTACATGTTACACTTGTTTTTAATGATTTTAAAACCAAACAAAAAAATTACTTTTGCCGCCATAAAATATCATTATATGAATAAAGGACCTATTTCTACATTTATACAACATCATTATCGCCATTTTAACGCAGCAGCATTAATGGATGCTGCCAAAGGTTATGAAACACATTTAACCGAAGGTGGTAAAATGATGGTTACATTGGCCGGAGCAATGAGTACCGCAGAATTAGGTATTTCATTAGCAGAAATGATTAGACAAGGAAAGATTGATATCATATCGTGTACCGGAGCTAATTTAGAAGAAGATGTAATGAATTTAGTAGCTCACTCGCATTATAAAAGAGTTCCTAATTATAGAGATTTAACACCTCAAGAAGAATGGGATTTATTAGAAAACCATTACAATAGAGTTACCGATACCTGCATACCGGAAGAAGAAGCTTTTAGGCGTTTACAAAAACACTTGGTAAAACAATGGAAAGAAGCAGAATTGAAAGGCGAACGTTATTTTCCACACGAGTTTTTATACAAAACAGTTTTAAGTAAAGAGCTGGAACAGTATTATGAAATTGACCCAAAAGATAGCTGGATAGTGGCTGCTGCAGAAAAAAATATTCCTATTATTGTTCCGGGATGGGAAGATAGCACTACCGGAAATATTTTTGCCAGCTATGTTATTAAAGGCGAATTAAAAGTAAACACTGTTAAATCGGGGATAGAATATATGGTGTATTTAACCGAATGGTACAGGGCCAATAGTGGTGGTAAAGGCGTTGGCTTTTTTCAAATTGGGGGTGGTATTGCCGGAGACTTTCCTATTTGTGTAGTACCAATGATGTATCAAGATTTAGAATGGCACGATGTTCCTTTTTGGAGCTATTTCTGTCAAATTAGCGATAGTACTACTTCTTATGGATCTTATAGCGGGGCTGTACCAAATGAAAAAATTACTTGGGGAAAATTAGATATTCATACACCAAAATTTATTGTTGAAAGTGATGCTACTATTGTTGCTCCTTTAATTTTTGCATGGATTTTAGGTTGGTAAAAAATATTCATCTTACACTTTTTAATAGCGTATTGAATAAAAAAAGATTCTGATTAACAGAATCTTTTTTTATTTATTTCTATGTTATACCATCAACAAAATTTTATACATACATAGCAGAAATAAAATATACTCTTCAAAATTTCCTCAAAATTGCCTTTTAGGTTTGCGGTATTAAATTAATTAATACAAAAAATCAAATTATGAAAAAATTAATCAGCCTTTCAGTATTAAGCATTGGATTAGTATGCTTTGCACATGCACAAAAATTAAAAGAAAGCCAAGTACCTGCTGTAGTTAAAGCAAACTTCGCTAAACAATTTCCCGGAGTAGAAGCAAAATGGGAAATGGAAGATGGAAAATATGAAGCAGGATTTAAAAAAATGGGACATGAAATGAGTGCTATGATTGAACCAAATGGTACTATTACCGAAACAGAAATGGAAATTAAAACATCGGAATTACCTAAAGCAGTAACAGATTACGTTAAGAAAAATTTCCCTAATGCCACTATTAAAGAAGCTTCTAAAATTACCAAAAGCTCTGGCGAAGTAAATTATGAAGCAGAAGTAAATGGTAAAGATTTGATTTTTACTAATAACGGCGATTTTATTAAATCGGTAAAAGCTTAATTCTTACAAATAAAAAATTATCAAAGCTGCCTATTACTTTTGTATAGGTGGCTTTTATTTTTTATACGCATTATACAAAAAAGAAACTTCGCAAGCCAACCTTTTGGTACATCTAATCATCTAATAATTAAAATGCCCAATTGAAATGGATTTAATGCTAATTAAAAAATGTATTGCCGGCGATAGGGCATCCCAATTGGCATTGTATAATTTACTTTCTCCTACAATGCTAATTGTTTGTTTACGCTATGCAAATGACAGACAAGAAGCTGAAGATATTTTACAAGAAGGATTTATAAAAATATTTGCTGCCTTACATCAATATAAAAATATGGGCTCTTTTGAAGGATGGGTAAGAAAAATAATGGTAAATACGGCATTACAAAGAATAAGAAAAAAGGCTACACTTAGGCCAATATATTCATTAGAAACCGTAGAAGAATCATTGTTCCTTAATAATACTGCTATTACCAATTTAAGTGCAAAAGAATTATTATACTTAGTACAAAGACTGCCAACAGCCTATAGAATGGTTTTTAACCTGTATGTTTTTGAAGGATATAAACATAAAGAAATTGCGCAATTGCTATCTATTACGGAAGGAACATCAAAATCAAATCTCTCTGATGCCAGAAATATTTTGCAAAAATTAATTACATCTCAATTAAAAATAGCTAAATAATTTTTTTATGAACCACCTAAACGATATTGATAAGCTATTTAAAAATGCAATTGAACCATTGCAAGAACAACCTTCGGAACAAGTTTGGCAAACTGTTGAATCCATACTAGATCAAAAAAATGCAGAAAATTATAAACGAAAATTTATTTTATTTAAACGTATTTCTTTGGCACTATCAATATTATTAATTTTAATTGGTGCGTATGAGCTAACTAACCGAAATAAAACCGAGAAAAACAATATTACTACTTTAGTACAACCCAATAATATACCACTACATCAAAATAAGTTGAGTGTAGAACAAAAGAAAAAAGATTACTCTACTGATAAAAATATTTTATCTTCTAAAAAGGGTAGTGCCGATATGTTACATAATAAAAT
>JAKAJX010000270.1 GCA_021824855.1 Bacteroidota bacterium
TATTGAACATTTTAGTTGGCCTTTAATTTTTATGATTAATATTCCTATTGGAATTATAGCCACTATGCTCACTTTTACCTTTGTAGAAAAAAAGGAAAATGAAGGAAAAAATAAAAAAAATATTCATATAGATTACTTAGGCATTGTTCTCTTAGCAGTAGGTATTGGCTGTTTGCAATATGTATTGGAAAGAGGAGAATCGGAAGATTGGTTTAGCAGCGAATATATTCGCATAGCTTCTGTATTTGCATTAATAGGCTTGGTTGGTTTTATTTATTACGAATTAAGTATTCCCTCGCCTGCTGTTAATTTAAAAGTATTACGCAACAGAAATCTTGCCTTTACTACCCTATTTACTTTTATTGTGGGCTTAGGACTATTTACCTCAGTATTTGTTTTTCCGGTATTAGCCCAGCGTGTATTAGGCTTTACTGCTTACGAAACAGGATTAACCTTATTAACGCCCACATTAATTACCGTTATTATGATGCCCATTATTGGTAAAACAATGAGCAAAGGCGTTTCACCAATTCCTTTTGTAATAACAGGTTTTCTTTTGTTTACTGCTTATTGTTATACAAGTTCATCAATTAGTCCTGATGTAAATAAATGGGATTTCTTTTTTCCATTAGCATTAAGAGCCATAGGAATAAGTATGGTACAATTGCCTTTAATCAATCAGGCAGTTGCAGGATTGCAACCAAAAGATTATGCATCGGGTATTTCACTGAATAATATGATAAGACAACTGGGTGGTGCTTTTGGAATTGCTTTAGCCAACAATTACATTGCTAACAGATACGCACAACACAGAATGGATTTGGTAAGTAATATTCCCAATGGTTCATTACAATTAACAGAACGCATTCATACAATTTCACAAGGAATTATTGCAAAAACCGGCGATGCTGCAACTGCTACTACTAAAGCACTGGGCTTTATTAATTTATCGGTTGATAGACAAGCGAACTATTTAGCCTATTTAGATACATTTAGATTAATAGGCATATTCTTTATTGTAGCAATTCCATTTGTATTGTTTTTAAGAGTAAAGAAAAAAACTCCGCAAGAAGTTGCCGAATCCATGAAAGCTGCGGCAGAATCGCATTAGAAATAACTGAGAAAAAAGTATCAACAATTAAACTAATTATAAACATGAAGCAAACATTATCCATTATTTTATTTCAATTTTCAGTACTTGTAGCATTTGCTCAACCAAAAGTAAATAACGAGCTAAAAACATTAATTACTCAATCATTTTCCTATTTTCCTAAGGTTAAAGAAGTGGAAAATATTGTTGCTACTGCGAAAGATAAAGTTGCATTAACTGAACTAAATAAATCGCCCGAAGTAGCGTATGAAGCTTCGTATAATTATGTAAAACCAAAAATTGAAATCCCCTTTCCAATGGGACCCAATGGCAGTTTAGTAAACTTTCAATTTGCACCTGTAAACAATGTTGCAACCGATATAAATGCATCTTATGCATTATTCGATTTTGGAAGAATGAAAGCAACTATTCAAAAATCGAAAGATGAATTACAATATGCACAACATAATGTTGATTTGATTAAGAATCAATTAGCAGCTCAAGTTGCTACCGTTTACTATAATATAGTTTTTTTGAAAAAAGCCATTTCAATTGAAGATAGTGTACTAAATTTTTTAAACGATAATAAAGTAATTACAGAAAGTAAATTACAAAATGGAGATGCATTAAAAATAGATCTTTTAAACATTAAAGCTACTATTGATGCTGAACAAAATAAAAAAGTAGATTTACAAAATAGCTTACAAAAACAATTAAACTTATTAGCTTATACTACTAATACCAACCAAAGTTCAGGTACTAATTTTGATTTTGATATAAACCTTACCGATACCGCTTCTGCATTACTTTCGGCTCAAATAAATAATGTTGAATTTCTATTAGCAAAAGATAAAATTAAACAAGCTAAAAGCGATTTATCTATTGCAATGTTAACCGATAAACCATATATTGGAGTACATGCTGCAGCAGGCGTAAAAAATGGTTATGTACCCGATGTTAATGCAGTTCAATTTAATTATATAGCAGGTGTTTCTTTATCGGTTCCTATTTATAATGGAGGTAAAACAAAACAACAAATTAAATTACAAGAACATCTTATTAAGCAAAATGAATTGGCAGTTGAATCGCTGAATAATAATTATAAAAAAGATATAGCACAAGCAATTACCGATATTAGAAGTAATTACGAACGTATTAACAATATGAAAGGACAAATTGAACAAACCATATATGCTGAACAATTAGCAGGAACAAGGTATAAAGATGGAGTTGGTACTAATTTAGAACTTACCAATGCAAGCACCAATGTAGAAAGAGCCGAGTTAACAAAACTTCAGTACGAGTATCAGCTATGTTTGGCTAAATTAGAATTGGCTAAAATAATGGGCTATCAATATTGGTAAATAAATACAACCAATTGTTATTATTTATTTAGCATTAAACCATACAGGCGTTGCATCAGATGGGTGAGCATTGTAATTAATGTATAATTCTTCTCCTTTTGAAATATTTCTTACAGTAGTAATTGTCATAAGATTATTATCAAAATCCATATCATAATCGCAATTGGCATTATAATCGTGATTATACATAGAAATATATCCTAAGCCTAATGCACCTTTTTTTCTCGATACGCCCCATTCAAAAATATAATGAAAAAGTTTAGTTTCTTCAATAGATTTTCTTTCTTTAACCGAGAAAATAAGTACAGGAGATATTTCAATAACAGTACCTGCTTTAATATTTTTATTGGCAAAAACACCTTTACCACTTTTGCAGATGGGGCAATAAATACAATTGGCAAAATCATAATAAAAAAATAAGTCGGGCGAAGGTAATTGATATTTATGATGCATCATTTATTTATATAACATTACCTTTATTTTAATTAGTATGAAAACAGTAATTATTACAGGAACCAATGGAATGATTGGCAGATTAATTTTAGAAAATTGTTTACTGAATGAAAATATAAACAAAGTAATTTCTATTACCAGAAAGCCACTTGGCATTAAGCATCATAAATTAATTGAAATAATTCATCACAACTTTTTAAACTTTAGCATCATTGAAGATCAACTAAAAAATATTGATATTGTGTACTATTGCTTGGGCGTTTATACAGGGCAAATTTCTTCGAATGAATTTAAAGAAATTACGGTACACTATACGCAATCATTCGCTAAAACAATACAACAACTTAACCCTAATTGCAGTTTTTGTTTTTTGAGTGGTGCCGGTGCCGATTCTTCCGAAAAAAGTACTATTTTATTTGCAAGAGAAAAAGGTATTGCAGAAAATATTTTACTGCAATTACAGTTTAAAGCAACCTATATTTTTAGACCAGGATATATATACCCAATAACTCCCAGAAAAGAACCCAATATTTTTTATACCGTAATGAGAAAACTATATAAACCACTTGCTTTTATATACCCCAATATTGGTATTAGCTCTACCGACTTGGCTAATAAAATATTTACAATTGGCTTAAATGGCGGAACTAACATCATCTATGAAAATAGAGATATAAAAAAATGAAACCAATCAAATCAAGTAAAATAACAACTTCTTATGCAACAGCATAAGGCATCGTATTTAACGTTAACCCTTTTTTTAAAGAAAAATATTCCAAATCACCTCTCGAAGAAATGGCTAATTTATTTTTAACTACGGTAAAATAAGATTCAATTGTTGCCGTATCTACTTGCATTAATTCAGCAATTTGATCAAAGCTTAAAGATTTTCGTGTAGAAGCCAGTATAATAAATATTCTTTCGGCCAATGTTAAATTATACGGCTGATTGGGCGAAAGCATTATTTTACTTTTTTCGTTATACGGCAAAATATCTTCCATACCAATTACGGCAAAATGATCAATAAAAATTTCATTCTTTTGTATTGCTTCCCATGCAAAATGAAAATGCATTTCAATAGCAGCTTTTAGTATATAAGCATCTACACCCGATGCAAATGCAGTTTTTAATAATTTAGGCTCATCGAATACAGATGTGCAAATAATTTTAATTGATGGGTAATTGAGTTTTATAAAATGAGTTAAAGAAATTCCATCAATAATAGGCATATTAATATCGGTTAAAATAATGTCGGGTATTTGTTTTTTTTGAGTAAGTGCTCGTAAAAAATCGTACCCGTTTTCATGTGCATATAAAACCGAAGCATTCCATTTTGTTGTAAAATATTCATTTAACCGTTCTATTGTAGGCAAATGATCGTCGACAATTGCAATTGAAAACATAAGCAAATTTTAATATTGTAGTCTAGTTCGGGGGATGATTACAAAGTAATGAAATTATTACATAGCAGTATATGGGGAAAAAGCCTCTTTTTTTTTGAAGCAGTATTGCAAAAAATTTACTCATTGTATTTTATGCAACAAAAAAAGTTTGCCTTCATCTATCCAATCTTGTTTTATAATACTTAATATAATGGAGTCTCTTCTTGTACCATCGGGTTTAAAAGTATTGCTACGCAAAACACCTTCTACTTTGCAGCCAATACTTTTCATGGCAGCAATACTTCGTGCATTGATATTATCTGCCCTAAACTCTACTCGCTCAAAACCCATCGTATCAAAAGCAAATTGCAACAATAAAAATTTACAGTGTTTGTTTAAGCCTGTTCCCCAAAATTCTCTACCATACCAAGTATATCCTAATTGCAAAGTATTCTGTTGTATTTGAATATCGTAAAAGCGAGTACAGCCTGCATAACGTTTTGTTCGTTTATCAAATACAATAAAAGGATATTCTTTTTTTTCGCTTCGTGCTTGTATAGCAGTTCTAACATACTTTATTAAATTATCTTCCCCTGCTGCAGAGGTTAAAGAATATTTCCACAATTCCGGCTCATATAAAGCAAATGGTAATAGGTTATTAATATCGTCTATTTTTAAAGGCCGCAGTAAAACAATATCGTCCTCTAAAAAATAATCTTCATTACAACTAAAATTATTCATTTACTAATTACTTGTATTGTGAAAAAAAGATACACAGTTTAACGCACGTAAATTGATTAAAATAATTGATATTGCATTAAAATAATCAAATTTTTATGTGCGGAATAGTTGGTTACACCGGTTACAGAGAAGCATATCCGGTAATTATAAAAGGTTTAAAAAGGTTAGAATATCGTGGTTACGATAGTTCGGGAGTAGCATTATTGAATACAGGTTTAAAAGTGTATAAAAAGAAGGGAAAAGTAGCAGAGTTAGAAGAAGATGTTATAGGCAAAGACCTTCATGGGCATATTGGTATTGGCCATACCCGATGGGCAACACATGGAGAACCCAGTGATAGAAATGCACATCCTCACCTATCGAATAGTGGCAACTTGGCAATGATACATAATGGCATTATTGAAAATTATGTTCCTATTAAAAACGATTTATTAAAAAAAGGTTACTCATTTAAAAGCGATACCGATACTGAAGTATTGCTGAATTTTATTGAAGATATTCAACAAAATAATAATTGCGGATTAGAAGAAGCATTGCGTATTGCACTTAAACGTATTGTAGGTGCTTATTGTATTTTATTAATTTCGAAAGACGATCCGGAAACTATTATTGCTGCCCGCAAAGGAAGCCCGTTGGTGATAGGTATTGGAAAAGGTGAACATTTTTTAGCCAGCGATGCATCGCCCATTATTGAATACACTAAAGAAGTGGTATATGTAAATGATTATGAAATTGCCATTATTCGTCCTGATGAATTAATTCTTAAAAATTTAGGAAACGAAAAACAAACGCCTTTCATTCAAAAATTAGATTTAGAATTAGCAGCTATTGAAAAAGGTGGTTACAGCCACTTTATGCTGAAAGAAATTCATGAACAATCCGAAACCATACACGATTGTTTAAGAGGAAGATTATTACCCGAAGTAGGCAAAATAATGATGGGTGGCATAGAAAATCATATTGATGCCTTAAAAAATGCACCACGTATTTTAATTGTTGCATGTGGTACAAGTTGGCATGCCGGACTTTTAGCAGAATATATGATTGAAGAATTATGTCGCATTCCGGTTGAAGTAGAATATGCCAGCGAATTTCGATACAGAAATCCTGTTATTCATAAAGGCGATGTTATTATTGCCATTTCGCAAAGTGGCGAAACTGCCGATACCTTGGTAGCATTAGAAAGTGCCAAAGAAAAAGGTGCATTTATTTTTGGTGTAGTAAATGTAGTTGGCAGTAGCATTGCACGCTTAAGTCATGCAGGTGCTTATACGCATGCCGGCCCTGAAATTGGCGTAGCAAGTACTAAAGCATTTACCGGACAAATTACCGTACTTACCATGATGGCTTTAAAAATTGGTTTTGCCAAAGGAACTATTACCAATGAACGATATTTACAACTAATGAACGATTTAAATGCAGTTCCCGAAAAAGTGGCAGTGATATTAAAAAACACATCCAACATAGAAAGAATTGCAGAAAAATATAAAGATGCACACGACTTTTTATTTTTAGGTAGAGGATATAATTTTCCTATAGCATTAGAAGGTGCTTTAAAACTTAAAGAGATTTCTTATATACATGCCGAAGGATATCCGGCCGCCGAAATGAAACATGGGCCCATTGCTTTAGTTGATGAAAACTTGCCTGTTGTATTTGTAGCAACCAAAGATTCTTATTACGAAAAAATAGTAAGCAATGTGCAAGAAATTAAAGCAAGAAAAGGAAAAGTTATTGCCGTTGCTACAGAGAATGATACAGTAATTCCTAGTATGGCCGATGATGTAATGTTTGTACCGGATGCAGATGAAATAATTGCTCCTTTATTAAGTGTTATTCCTTTGCAATTATTAAGTTACTTTGTTGGTATTGCTAAAGGCTACGATGTAGATAAACCCAGAAATTTAGCTAAAAGTGTTACAGTAGAATGATGCGGTTATAAATAATGAATTAGCACATCACTATTCATCAAATCATCATTCTAAAATAGAAATACTATGAACAATATTATAAAAACGCCTATCTCCTCTTTAGGTTACAATTTCATTTCAGATCAATTTTTGCCCGAAGGAGAAAATGAATATTTTTTCAGAAATAAACAAAATAGAAGTGGCATTCATTACAGGCATCTTACAGCCTACGAAATTGAAGTATTAGTAAGAAACAGAAATACCAGCGACGACTGGAATAAAATTTTAGTTTCGGATGCGTTTAATCCCGAATTGGTAAAAACCTGTAAGTTTTATGGTTTGGTACGAATAGGAAAATTAGAACCGTTCTGTTTAACTTTTTCCGATTTAAAGATTCCGGTTGGGTTATACAATTCTACCATTATCAGTTGCGATTTTGGAGACAATGTTGTTATTGAAAATGTACACTATTTATCGCATTATATTATTGGCAACGAAGTAATTATTACCAACGTAAATGAAATGGTTACCACTAACCATACCAAATTTGGTGTGGGTTTAGTAAAAGATGGCGAAGATGAA
>JAKAJX010000062.1 GCA_021824855.1 Bacteroidota bacterium
TTTTGTAAACTGATTCCATATACCGAATCTTTAGCATAGTCTAATAAATGCCATCCTCTTGGAATAGTATTGGTTTGTGCATTTGCAATAAATGCTATACAAACTATTAAACCAATAAGTGAAATTTTTTTAATCATGGGATTGTGTATAATAATCAGTTACAAATTTGGTAATAGAAATGATGCGTAACTTTTATTTAAATGTTTTTAGCGTAATGTTAAGAAATTAAGATGAAGGAATTGTTTTATAATCTTCTCTTGCAGGTGCAAAAACATCTAAAATTTGGCAATCTGTAATTGCCAATCCGGAGTGAAGCGTATTTGAAGGAATGATTACCAATTCGCCTTCTTTAAATTGAATTGGATTACCTTCTAAAGTAAGTTGAAATAGACCGGTTTGTATAATGGATACTTGTTCGTGCGGATGTTTGTGTTCGGGCAAAACTTTTCCTGCTTTTACTGTTACAAAAGAAAAAGTCATTTTTTCTGTGTGTATTAGTTTAGCAAAATATCCTTTGGCTATTTCTTTGGGTGCAATGTTGTGTAAGTTAATCAGTGGCATATACTATTTTTAAAAGTTAAACTGAATACCTTGTGCTAATGGCAATTGATCGCTCCAATTAATGGTGTTGGTTTGTCTTCTCATATAAGCTTTCCAAGCATCACTTCCACTTTCTCTGCCGCCACCTGTTTCTTTTTCACCGCCAAATGCTCCGCCAATTTCTGCACCACTTGTGCCAATATTTATATTAGCAATACCACAATCGCTCCCTACATGCGATAAAAATTCTTCTGCCTCACGCATATTTAAAGTAAATAAGGAAGATGATAAACCCTGTGGTACATTATTTTGCATGGCGATGGCTTCGTTAAGTTGATTGTATTTCATTACATAAAGAATAGGGGCGAAGGTTTCTTGTTGCACAATTGGCCATTCATTTTCCACTTCGGCAATACAAGGCTGAACATAGCAACCGCTTGTAAAATCGGCACCTGATAATACTTTTCCTTCTACTAAAAATTTACCACCTTGTTGTTTGCATTGTTCAATAGCCGATAAATAGTTTTGTACTGAGTTGGTATCAATTAATGGTCCAACGTGATTGGCTGTATTTAATGGATTACCAATTTTAATTTGTTGATAAGCATGTACTAATTTACTGATAAAGGCATCGTACACGTTTTCGTGAACTATTAATCTTCTGGTTGAAGTACATCGTTGCCCGGCGGTACCAACAGCACCAAAAACAGCACCAATTAATGCCATATCTAAATCGGCGTGTTGTGAAATAATAATGGCATTATTACCACCCAATTCTAAAATACTTTTTCCAAATCTTGCGGCTACTGCATTGCCTACTGCTTTGCCCATTTTGGTAGATCCGGTAGCACTAATTAAAGCAATACGTTTATCGTTGCTCATCCATTCACCCATTTGTTTAGCACCTTGCACTAAGCAGCTAACACCTTCTGGAACATTGTTTTTGGCAAAAACTTCCGCAGTAATTTTTTGTACGGCAATACTGCATAAAGGCGTTTTTTCGCTTGGTTTCCAAACACAAACATTGCCGCAAACCCATGCTATTGCTGCATTCCAACTCCATACCGCTACAGGGAAATTAAATGAAGAAATAATACCTACAATACCAACAGGATGCCATTGTTCGTACATTCTATGTTTGGGTCTTTCGCTGTGCATGGTTAATCCGTACAATTGCCGAGATAACCCTACCGCAAAATCGCATATATCAATCATTTCCTGAACTTCTCCCAAACCTTCTTGTAAACTTTTACCCATTTCGTAGCTCACTAAATGTCCTAATTCATCTTTATGTATTCTTAGTGCTTCGCCTAATTGCCTTACAATTTCTCCACGTTTTGGTGCAGGCCACATACGCCATTCTAAAAAAGCAGTATGTGCATTATTTAAAATAGAATTATATAACTCCTCATTAGTAGTTTGCACCGTAGCAATTAATTCTCCATTAACAGGAGAAAAACTTTGTAATAATGCTTGATCAGAATCAAACCATTCTTTTCCGGTAGAAGTGCCTTTATTTGTTTGATCAATTTGTAATTGTTGTAAGAAATGCATAATAAAAGGTTTAAAGTTGGGCAAGATATTCACTTTATTTAATTCAAACTAAAAATGATAACAGTCATTTTTTTCAAGTACAGTTTAACCCAATTTGCAGCAACCTCAAAAGAAGGTTGTAACACCGAATAAGAAATAAAGATTGCAACGATTATTTGTCTGTAATGAAAAATGAGTATTTTAATTTTTAAAATTAAACAGAAGAATTATGTATCAGGAAAGTAAATTCCCTTTTCAACAAGGTTCTCCGGTAAAATCGGAATTGGAAACATGGGTAAATAGTATTGCCAGACATTGTAATGCCGAATCTATTCATTGGTGTGATGGCTCTAAGGAAGAATATGATAGTTTATGTAATCTTTTAGTAAAAAAAGGAACGTTTATTCCTTTAAATCCGGAAAAGAGACCCAATAGCTTTGCGTGTTTTAGTGATCCAAGCGATGTGGCTAGGGTAGAAGATAAAACATTTATTTGTAGTAGAACAAAAGATGATGCCGGACCAACTAATAATTGGATGGATCCTAAAGAAATGAAAAAAGTTTTGAATGATTTGATGGAAGGTTCTATGCAGGGTAGAGTGCTATATGTTATTCCTTTTTGTATGGGACCAATTGGTTCTCCTCTTTCCAGATATGGAGTACAATTAACCGATTCGGAATACGTAGTAGTAAACATGCGGATTATGACAAGAATGGGTGAAGATGTATTGCCGCATTTGCATAAAAAAGAGTATGTAAAATGTTTGCACACTATTGGTGCACCGTTAGCAGACGGACAAAAAGATGTTAAATGGCCATGTAATCCTACAGTAAAATATATTTCACATTTTCCGGAAGAAAGATTGGTTATTTCTTATGGAAGTGGTTATGGAGGTAATGCTTTATTAGGTAAAAAATGTTTTGCATTACGATTGGCTTCGGTGATGGGAAAAGAAGAAGATTGGTTGGCCGAACACATGCTGATTTTGGGTGTAGAATCTCCCGAAAAACAAAAAACCTATGTGGCAGCAGCATTTCCAAGTGCTTGCGGAAAAACCAATTTTTCTATGATGATACCTGCAGAAGGATTAGACAATTGGAAAGTAACTACCGTTGGAGATGATATTGCATGGATTCATAAAGGCAAAGATGGTCGGTTATATGCCATTAATCCGGAAGCAGGATATTTTGGCGTTGCACCCGGTACTAACTATAAAACCAATAGTAATGCCATGGAAAGTATTAAAGCAAATACTATTTTTACCAATGTGGCAATTACTACTGATGGCGATGTTTGGTGGGAAGGAATAACCAAAGAAATACCCGATGGATTAACCGATTGGCATGGATTGCCTTACGATAAAAATAGTGGCAAACCTGCTGCACATGCTAATTCAAGATTTACTGCACCTGCTTATCAAAATCCCGTTATAGATTCAGAATGGGAAAATCCAAATGGTGTACCTATTGAGGCTTTTGTATTTGGTGGTCGTAGAAGTACAGCAGTGCCTTTAGTATATCAATCGTTTAATTGGAATTTTGGCGTATATATGGCTGCAACTATGGGCAGTGAAATGACTGCTGCTGCATTTGGTGAAATAGGAAAAGTACGCAGAGATCCTTTTGCTATGCTTCCATTTATGGGTTATCACATGGGCGATTATGTAAACCATTGGTTACAATTTGGAAGAGATTTACCTAATGCTCCACGAATTTTTGGGGTGAATTGGTTTAGAAAAGATGATGATGGAAACTTTTTATGGCCGGGATTTGGACAAAATATGCGTGTTTTGAAATGGATTGTTGAACGCGTTCATGGTGGAGCTTCTTCTGTTGAAAGTCCAATTGGTTGGGTGCCTCGTTTTGAGGATATTGATTGGAATGGATTGGATGGCTTTACAAAAGAAGATTTCTTAAAAGTAATGACTATTGATAGAGAACCTTGGAAACAAGAATTATTAGGGCATGAAGAATTGTTTTCTCGATTGTATGATAGATTGCCTAAAGAGTTCTTCTTTATTAGAGAATTATTACTCTCTGCCTTGTGGCGATCTCCCGAACATTGGGGTTTAGCATCGGAACAAGCATAAATATATTAATGATAAAACCAAAAAAAGGAGTTTGAATTATCAAGCTCCTTTTTTATACATATTATTTTGTGGTGCTTATAAGAAGGTCGTACACATCAGTATAACTGCCGCCAATTGGTACATCTTTACCTGCAACAGTTAATTTGTTTTTATTAAATTTTTCTACTTTCTGTAATGGAACAATATAAGAGCGATGTACTCTTATAAATTCTTTAGGTGGCAATTTGTCGAGCATGGCTTTTAAAGTCATTAAAGTTAATACAGGAATGGGTTTGATGTAGATTTTTATATAATCGTCTAATGCTTCAATTAAATCAATATCTTTTAAATTAATTTTCATCATCTCATAATTTACTTTTATGTAAATAGAGTTTAATTGTAATTCTTGCGATGATAAAAATTCTATATACTCTTTTGCTTTATAGGTAGCTTTTAAAAATCTGTCGTATTCAAATGGTTTTAATAAATAATCTATTGCATCAACATTAAATCCTTCAATTGCAAAATCTTTATAGGCAGTAGTAAAAATTACCAATGGTTTTTTCGATAAGCTTTTATAAAACTGAATGCCGGTAATATCGGGCATTTGAATGTCTAGAAATAATAAATCAATAGTATTTTCTAGCAGATAGCTCATGGCTTCATCCGGATTAGTAAAAACTTTTTGTAAGTTTAAAAATGGAATTTTTTGGCAATACTGTTTTATCAGTTGCAAAGCCAAAGGTTCATCATCAATTGCAATACATTGTATCATTTTATAGTAATATCGAGTTGAACATTAAATTGCTTATTATCGTCAGACACTTGCAAAATATGTTTATTAGGATATAAAAGTTCTAATCTTCTTTTTACGTTATTAATACCAATTCCGGTAGTTTCGTGAGAAGTATTTTCAGATTTTATAATCTTGTTGTGTACTTCAAAATGTATGGAAGATTCAGCAGCAATAAGCACAATATTGATAGTAGTTTTTTCTTTGGTACTTATGCCATATTTAAAAGCGTTTTCAATAAATGGCATAAATAATAATGGGGCAATTAATTTATCTTCCAATAAGCCTTCGTATTTAAAATTAACTTCTACTTTATCGGTTAATCGAACAAGCTGTAAGTCTAAATAATTCTTAATAAAATCTACTTCATTATTCATTGTTACCAAATTGTTTTTTGTTTCCGAAAGCACATAACGCATAATGGCAGAGAGTTTCATAATTGCAGAAGCAGTTTGATTGTTGCCGGTTATGGCCAATGAATAAATATTGTTAAGCGTATTAAAAAAGAAATGCGGGTTAATTTGAGATTTAAGAAATGATAATTCGGTATTTAATTTTTCGTGTGCAATAACTTGTTTATGTCTTTCGGCTGCCAACCAGTTTTGTACTACGGTAATACATGTTCCAATGGTATACACAAAAAAGAAAACGGCTGTGTTTCCTGAAAATAAAATAAATCTATTTCTTTTAAAAGGAGGAACATTGGGCATGTTATTGCGGTGCGGAAATATTTCATCGGTTCCATTTATCCAATTGGCAATTTGCCTTGGCACATATATAAATACTAAAAACAATGTTATACAGCTTAATACATACCAATACCATTTTGTATCGGTTAATAATTTAGGAATTAAGAATAAAGTATTGAAGTAATAAAAAATGATAAGATAAATATCGCCACAAATAATGTGTACAATAAAATTATGATTGTTAAAGATACTTTCTGCAGGCCAAGGAGAAAAAATAAACGGTAATAAAAGAAAACAAACCCAAGCGGCTGCATGGGCAATCATCATCATTAATTTTTTATTATGCCTCACAATTTTTTTATTTATTCAAAGCTATTTAGCTGCCAATTGGTTACACAATTATTTTGGTGAATGAACTTCAAAAATCGGCGAATAAAAGGTAAGGTAATTAGTTGTAATTAAGAAAGTTCCTCGTAAAGACTTTGTATCAGACCATCGGCTAAGCCAATTTTTGGAACATATATTTCAGGAATATCGGCCCATCGCATCACGTTAATGTAAATTTGTAAGGCCGGTACAATAACATCGGCACGGTCTTCTCTTAGTTTATAGGTTCTAATTCGTTCTTCTAACGAAACACTCGATAATTCTTTGTAATAATCTTTTAATAATTCTACCGATAATGGTTTCCCTTCTTTCTTTTTACTAAGCGAGAACACTTTATTAATATTACCGCCACTGCCAATAGCTATAATGGGTAAATTACTTTTTGTATTTCGTTTTAAGTGTTCCTTCATATCATTCCAAGTACTTTCTTCTACTTGCGATTTTAGTAGGCGAATGGTACCAATATTAAAAGATTCTTTATAACGCAATATACCATCGGCAAAAAAGGTAAGTTCGGTACTGCCTCCGCCAACATCAATATATAAATAGGAGTGGGCTTTATCTAAGTTTTCGGCAATATGGTTTTCGTAAATAACAGAAGCTTCTTCATCGCCACTAATAATTTTAATTTCTATTCCCGTTTCAAATTTCACTTTTCTTATAATATCGGCACTATTTATTGCATCACGCATAGCACTTGTAGCGCAAGCTTTTATATGTTCAACTTCATACACTTTTAATAAATGCTGATACGCTTTCATTGTTTGCAAAATCATTCCTCGTTTTTGTTTTGATATTTCGCCATATTCAAAAACATCAAAGCCTAAACGTAAAGGAACTCTTACCAAATTAAGTTTATTAAATTGGGGTTTGCCTTCTTTACCATTTATCACTTCGGTAATTAATAATCTTGCGGCATTACTTCCAATATCAATTGCTGCTAATCGCACTTTGCTTTAAAGTTTTTTGATATAGATATTGATACGTTTCAATTTGAGAACGTATTTTTCTTTTGCCTGCGGAAGGTACATAGTTATTACTAAGTTCACCATCCAATATTCTTGCTTTTACGGTATCTCTTAATTGAATGTGGATAATCTCTTTTAGTTCACGAATGATTGTATTATCTTTTATAGGAACTGCTGCTTCTAAGCGGTGATCGAGGTTTCGTACCATCCAATCAGCGGAGGATATAAACACTTTTTCTTTTCCTCCATTATTAAATATCATTACCCTTGCATGCTCTAAATATTCATCTACAATGCTAATGGCAGTAATGGGCGATGCAAATTTTTTATTGTCAATTTTGGCACAAAATATTCCTCGTATAATTAGTTTTATCTCAACATCGTTAGTAGCTGCTTCGTACAATTTTGTTATTAAATGTTGATCGCTAAGAGAATTTGACTTTAAAATAATACTTGCTGCAATACCTTGTTTAGCATTTTTTATTTCTTTATTAATTAGTAGTTCAATTTGTTTTCGCATAGCATTAGGACTAACTAT
>JAKAJX010000049.1 GCA_021824855.1 Bacteroidota bacterium
CGATCTTTCTAAAAAATTGGCAACTAATCATTTCTGGATTGGTACTATAGGAATAGTTCTTTATGCAGTTCCTATGTATTGGGCTGGTTTTACACAAGCCGAAATGTGGAAACAATTTACCGATGAAGGTCAAATTAAATACCAATTTTTAGAAACTGTAACGCATATTATACCTATGTATATTACGCGTAGTATTGGAGGATTATTATATTTTATAGGTGTAATATTAATGGTATTTAATTTAGGTAAAACTATTGCTGCCGGATCGTTTATTGGAGATGAAGCTGCAGAAGCAGCACCTCTTCTTGCAAATACCGAAACACATGGTAAGCAATATTGGCACAGATGGATTGAAGCTCGTCCTATTCAAATGCTTATATTTAGTTTAGTGGCAGTAGCCATTGGTGGTATTATAGAAATGGTGCCTACTTTCTTAATAAAAAGTAATATTCCAACTATTGCTTCTGTAAAACCATATACACCACTTGAATTACAAGGAAGAGATATTTATGTAAGAGAAGGATGTTATTTATGCCATTCTCAAATGGTTCGTCCATTTAGAGATGAAGTAGCTCGTTACGGAGAATATAGCAAAGCCGGCGAATTTGTGTACGATCATCCTTTTCAATGGGGAAGTAAACGTACTGGTCCCGATTTGGCACGTATTGGCGGTAAATACCCCGATAGTTGGCATTACAATCACATGTGGGATCCTCGCTCTATGAGTCCTGGTTCTATCATGCCTAATTACCATTGGTTATTCGATAACAAAATTGATACTGCTTTAACCGGTGCTAAAATTAGAGCTATGATAACATTGGGAGTTCCTTATCCCGAAAATTATGATAAAATAGCTAATGACGATTTAGAAGCTCAGGCAAAAAGAATTAAAGAAAATTTGAAAAAGGATAAAATTGAAACATCGAGCAATGCCGAAATTGTTGCTTTAATAGCCTATTTGCAAAGAGTAGGAACCGATATTAAAGCGGCTTCAAATCAATCAGCAGCTATCAAATAAATGAATCAATAAAACCATTTTATGAAATTCATTAACTATTTAGAAAAAATAACCGGTGTAGATATTTATGCACTTACCTCTTTTGGCATCTTCTTTACGTTTTTTGTAATTATGGCTTTATGGGCTTGGAAAGCTGATAAAAAAATGATTAATAAGATAAGTCAATTACCATTAGAATAACTCAAAAAATTATTTATTGAAATGAAAAAAAGTATCATTACAAGTTTATCGGGATTAAAATGGAAAGTAATTATTGTTACAACATTACTTTCTCCATTGGGTGTTTTCGCAGCAGGTCCACCCAAACCATCCGAATTACACAATCCATTAGCAATGGTATTGCTTATTATAATCATTGCACTGCTGTTAGTAATTGCACTATTGGCCAATATTATTATTGGAGCTGCTAAAATTAATATACTACGTGTAGTAGAAGATAAAAGTAAAACAGCTACCAAAATTGCAACTATGCTACTGCTTTGTTTTATTAGCTCCTATACATTTGCTGCCGATGCTCCCGCTGCTGCTGCAACTGCCGATACTACTATTGCAGGGCTTTCTAACACTTCATTTTATGTTTTGTTGTCGGTGATATTTTTAGAAATAATCATCTTATTAGCCTTGCTATATAATTTACGCTTATTACTTAGCAAAGAAAAAGCAGCATTACAATCAGCAGAACCTGCAGAGCAACCTCTTGCAAAAAAAGGTTCGTTTATCCAATGGTGGAATAAAATAAACGGCTTTAGATCTGCAAAAGAAGAAGCTGCTATTGATTTAGGACATGATTATGACGGTATTAGAGAGTTAGATAATAGACTTCCCGGCTGGTGGTTATATGGTTTTTATGCCTGTATAATTTTTGCCGGTATTTATTTATATCGCTATCATGTGGCACATAGTGCACCTTTAAGCCATGAAGAATTGCAAATTTCTTTAGATAAAGCAGAAGCCGAAAAGCAAGCGAATCTAAAAAAAGCCGGTAATAATATTGATGAAAATACGGTTAAGTTATTAAAAGATCCCGCCGATATTGCTGCCGGAAAAGCTATTTTTTCCACTATTTGTGCAGCTTGTCATCGCCCTGATGGTGGAGGTATTGTTGGACCCAATTTAACAGACGATTATTGGTTACATGGTGGTTCTGTGAAAGATATATTTAAAACCATTAAATATGGCTGGCCCGATAAAGGCATGCAAAGTTGGAAAGATAATTATTCGCCTAAACAAATGGCACAATTAGCCAGTTATATTAAAAGCATTCGCGGTACTAATCCGCCTAATCCAAAAGAACCGCAAGGAACTTTATATACCGAATCTGCCGACGATAAGTAAGGTTGTTATTATATAATTTCTGTTTTCGGTTATTTCATGGTTTATCAGAAAAGTTGGAAAGAAATATTTCAATTTTTCTGATAAATTTTTTATTGAGATGTTTAGCAATATTTCATATATGATAAGTATCATATTTTAATGTAACAAACATCACGTTTTTTAGGTTGATTCTCTAAATAAGTTTGCTATTATTCAATCATAGTTAAATATTAAATGTATGTTCAATGACGTAGAACATTTGAATGAAATTCATACAGAAGAATTTAGAGACAGAATTAATACCGTAGATGAACATGGTAATCGTAAATGGATTTATGCTCAAAAACCCAAAGGCAAGTTTTATAATATCAGAACACTATTAAGCATCTTTTATTTTGTTATATTTTTTGGAACTCCCTTTATAGAAGTTGGCGATAGGCCACTTTTCTTATTTAATATTCCTTCCGCAAAATTTATATTATTTGGAAAAATTTTTTGGCCACAAGACTTTTTCATTTTTGGGTTAACCATGGTTTCTTTTATTTTCTTTATTTTTTTATTTACAGCCGCATTTGGAAGATTGTTTTGTGGTTGGGCCTGCCCACAAACCAATTTCATGGAAATGATGTTTAGGAAAATTGAATATTGGGTTTTAGGCGATGCGCCGGCTCAAAAACAATTAAGCAAATCTCCATGGAATACCAACAAAATTTTTCGTTACAGCTTAAAACATATTTTATTTTACCTGTTATCTTTCGTTATTGCCAATTTCTTTCTTTCCTATATTATTGGTATGAAAGAGGTGATAAAAATTGCTGAAGATCCTTTATCCGAACATATTGTAGGTTTCTTTTCTTTACTAATTTTTAGTGGTGTTTTTTATGGAGTATATGCATTTTTTAGAGAGCAAGCTTGCATTGTAGTTTGTCCTTATGGAAGATTACAAGGCGTATTAATGGATAGAAATTCAATGATTGTAGCGTACGATTATAAGCGTGGAGAGCCAAGAGGGAATGCCAAAAAAAAGCAAGCTGAAGGTATTACCACCGGAGATTGTATCGATTGTCATCAGTGTGTAAGAGTTTGCCCTACAGGTATAGATATTAGAAATGGTGTTCAAATGGAATGTGTTGGATGTACTGCTTGCATTGATGCTTGTAATGGCATTATGGATAAAATTGGTAAACCTCGTGGATTAATTAGGTATGCATCAGAAAACTCTATTGCCAATGGAGAAAGGTTGCATTATACCGATAGAATGAAATTATATACTTTGGTATTGGCAATATTATTGGGCGTTTTATCTACCTTACTTATTACTCGTAAAGATGTAGATGTTACTATAATGCGTACGCCGGGAATGTTATATCAAGAAGTTGGAAAAGATAGTATCTCTAACTTGTACAACTTAAAAGCAGTGAATAAAACATTGCATGATGTACCTTTAACCATAAAATTAGAAGGAATAAATGGTAGAATAGAAACAATTGGCAACTCGTATATACGAATAGTGAAAGAAGGACAAGGATCTGGTTCGTTTTTTATAGTTTTACCTAAATCGGTAATTAAAGAAAGATCAAGTCATTTAAAAATAGGACTGTACGAAGGAGATAAAAGAATAGGCAGTACCAAAACTAATTTTTTAGGGCCAATAGCTATTGAAGAATAATTACAAATAAAATAATAACCATGAATTGGGGAAATAAATTAATACTTGTTTTTATCTTATTTGCAATAGGAATAGGATTTTTAGTGTACAAATCATACAACACCAAATACGATTTGGTTAGTAAAGATTATTATAAAGAAGAACTGAGGTATCAGGATAAAATTGATGGCTTAAATAACGCCAATAAGTTAACCGATATTATATTAGGGCAAGATGAGAAGCACATAACTATTCAGTTTCCTAAAGAATTAAATAAACATCAATTGCAAGGTGAAATATATTTGTATTGCCCTACCAGTGCAGCTAACGATAAAAAAATACCCATCAATTCCAATGAAGAAGGAATGCAATTAATAGCCAAAATAGGGTTATTAAAAGTGCCCTATCATGTTAAAATAAGCTGGTCAAGCAATTCCGTTAATTATTATTCCGATAAAATAATTACTGTTAATTAATTATGAATTGGCAAATACTTATATCGGGTATTTCAATAGGCTTTATCAGTAGTTTTCATTGTGTGGGAATGTGTGGTCCAATTGCCATTTCTTTACCCGTATATTATTTACCCAATCATCAAAAATTTTTCGGGATTCTTTTATATAATTTTGGAAGAATAACAGTGTATAGTATTTTAGGTTTACTCTTTGGTGCATTAGGCAGTTTAATATTTATTCAAGGATTTGAAAAATGGTTCTCCATAATTATGGGAATCATTGTTTTATTAACTGTAATACAATTTTATTTTATTAAGCGGTATTGGCGTATTTCTTTTCTAAATAAGTTTAACCTGTATCTTCAACAATTTATTGGCACCTACATTAAAAAAAAGCAATTGTATGGTATGTTTTTAATTGGAGTTGCCAATGGCTTACTTCCCTGCGGAATGGTTTATTTTGCAATTGCAGCAGCTTTAGCAACCGGAAGTATTGGGGGAAGTATTACTTTAATGGTTTTTTTTGGAATTGGCACACTGCCTTTAATGGCTTTACTATCTAATTTTGGTTTTGTGATTAGTATTTCTTTGCGAAATAAAATGAAACAAATAGTGCCATATTTTATGGCTATAATGGCTATATTATTGATTTTGAGAGGAATGGATTTAGGAATACCTTATTTAAGTCCATCTTTTAGTCATTCAAGCAATGCAGCTTCTTGCAATCATTAACATTTTCTTTTTAAACTTTTAATATTCTGTTTAATCTCATAATAGAACTTTGCCTTTAGTAACGGTAAAAATTCAAGTTCTTAAATAATTAATAATTAACAAATATGCCAACATTATGGCAAGTTATTTGTTCTATATAAAGAAAGTTTTTTCAAGTAGTCAATTTTCTCATAAGCAGTTAGTTTTGGTTGCGGCCCCGATTTCCATCGGGGCTTTCTTTTTTAAATTGGATATGCCACCAAAAAAATGACAATAAACAACCCACTCCATCGGCAACCATATCATCAATGTCGCAGGAGCGGTTGGCTACAAAATATTTTTGTACAAATTCCATTGAAATTCCATAAAGTAAGCCTAAGGTGCTAATTACAATAATAAGAATATGCCTTTTTGATGAATTTTTAATGGTATAGCTAAATAAATAGCACAATACAGAAAATAAGAAAATATGTACCAGCTTATCTACCTGAAACTTATCAAACCAACTTATTTCAGGTAGTTCTTTTCCGGGAATAGTAAGTAAATAAAAAATTACTGCAAACCAAATAATGGCTGCAACTAAGTGAAGCTTTGTTTTTTTCAAGCGATTAATATAAAAAATTAATTAATGAACCAATGTTTGATATGCTGTAGCATCAAGTAATTTTTCTACATCTGCAGGATTATTAACGGTTAATTTTATCATCCAACCTGCTCCATAGGGATCATTATTTACCAATTCGGGTTGTTTTTCTAATGCGGCATTTACTTCGGTAATAGTTCCGGCTACGGGTAAAAATAAGTCACTAACTGTTTTAACGGCTTCAACAGTACCGAAAACTTCTTCGGCATTTAAAGGTTGGCCAACGGTATTAATATCAACATAAACAATATCTCCTAATTCGCTTTGAGCAAATGCGGTAATTCCTACGGTTGCAATATTGCCTTCAATACTAATCCATTCATGATCTTTGGTGTAGCGTAAATTAGATGGGAAACTCATTATTTTGTGTTTTAGTTACAAATATCTGTTAGAAAAAAATTATTAACAATTTCAATTTTAAAAACCTTGTTCTTCAAAATAAAGCAGAATATGATCTTTTAAAAAATTTTCTTGTTCTGGCAAACTCATAATGGGTAATTCTTTTATCTGTTTAAAATGAGGCCATCCATCCACATCATTTCCTTTTAGTGCAAAGTAACCACTTGTACATAAAATGGTACAAACTGCAACATGTATCAAATCTTGCTTTTGTTCTTTTGTTATTTTATCCTGAATAAATCCGGTTTCTTGCATTCCAATTAAAAATAATACGGCTTCTACATCGGGTTTTTTCCCAAATCGTTGCAGTATTTTGGCCTCTAAATCCCACCAGCGTTGTTGTAGGTCATCGTGTATAAACATGAAGCAAAGTTATTGTTTACAGCGAATCATCATTCATCATCAATTATCTTTGCACAAATTTTTAATTTATGTTACAAGTGAATTTGCTGAGAAGCAATCCGGATAAAGTTAAAGAAAGATTAGCAGTAAAAAATTTTAAACAAATAGAATTGGTTGATGAAATAATTGCTTTGGATGATGAAAGAAAAAAAATTCAAGTAGACTTTGATAATACACAAGCAATAATTAATTCAGTATCGAAAGAAATTGGAAAGTTGATGGCTCAGGGAAAGAAAGATGAAGCAGAAACAGCCAAGCAGCAAGTTGCATTGTTAAAAGAGCAAACAAATAAATTGAATACGTTACTTATAAATAATTCTAAAATATTAACCGATAAAATTATCATGCTTCCAAATCTTCCATCAGAAATTGTTCCGCATGGTAAATTAGCAGAAGATAATGTTATAGTTAGAGAAGGTGGAATACAGCCCAATTTGTTTGCCAATGCTCTTCCACATTGGGATTTGATTAAAAAACATGATATTATAGATTTTGAAACCGGCGCTAAAATTACCGGTAGTGGATTTCCTTTGTATAAGGGAAAAGGTGCCAAATTACAACGGGCATTGGTACAATATTTTTTAGATTATAATACTGCTGCAGGTTATGTTGAATATATTCCGCCATTTATGGTGAATGAGGCCAGTGCATTTGCAACCGGGCAATTACCCGATAAAGAAGGACAAATGTATCATGCCACTACAGATAATTTTTATTTAATTCCAACTGCCGAGGTACCGGTTACCAATATTTATAGAGACACTATTTTAAAAGAGGCAGATTTGCCAATTAAAATGACGGCGTATTCTCCTTGTTTTAGACGAGAAGCAGGAAGTTTTGGAAAAGATGTAAGAGGATTAAATCGGGTACATCAATTTGAAAAAGTTGAAATTATTCAAATCGTAAATCCCACAACAAGTTATAAA
>JAKAJX010000232.1 GCA_021824855.1 Bacteroidota bacterium
GGAATGGCTTTAGCTGTCTTTACTTATAATTTTTTATTTACAAATATTCTTACCACTACCGATGCTACAACAAAAACAGAGCTTAGCGATAAGAGAGCAATTACAACAAAAGTTTCTTTAATTAATAATACAACCGATACACTTAGAAAAGTAGTTACAAATAAGATGTACGAAGATGGTATGAAAATTACTGAAACAAAAATTGATACATTATATGCAGCACAGGGTAAAAAAACAATTAAACCGGCAGTAACAATTTTAAAAGTATTAGGAAATGGTGATTATTGGAAAATAGTATTCTTGGTATGGATAATGATTATATACGTTACAATGGTATATGGACCAATTGCCGCTTTCTTGGTAGAAATGTTTCCAACAAAAATAAGATACACTTCTATGTCGCTACCGTATCATATTGGTAATGGTGTTTTTGGAGGATTAACGCCTTTTATAGCAACACTACTCACTACTATATATGCCGATAATAAAACTGTAGGCTTAATGTATCCGATAATTATTGCTACTTTATGTATGATTATTGGAGCAATATATATCAGCAATAAAAAACACGAAGACGTAACCGTTTAATAACAATAAAAATTAGTATTATGAATACATTAAAAAGATATGCAGGCCTTTTATGGGTAATACTTGGGCCAATTGGCATTCATTATTTAATTGCCACCGCACAAGCCGAAATAGCAAAAAAACCTGTGATAGATACTAAAATTCAATGGGCAGTTTTTATAGTAGTATTTTATCCAATTGCTATTGGATTTATCTTATTCGGTTTGTATGCACTGGAAGGTAATTATGATCATATTCCCGAAGCAAGTGCAGAGCTTGAAGAAGATTATGAAGCTAAACCATTATAACAATAACTATTACCACTAATAATACTACTGGTTGGCTCAATTGCTAACCGGTAGTATATTTTTATATCTATGAAAGAGAAACTAAAAGAACAAAAGCTTTTTTTTATCAGTATTTTATTTATTATGCTGTTTAGTTTTCCTTTTATCAAAATGGCCAATACTTACTTTTTTATACTTGGCATACCGCAATTATATTTTTATATTTTTTTGGTTTGGCTTCTATCTATTGTTCTTATATTTTTTGTTGTTGATACCCGAAAAAAAAGTATAAAACAAAAAACTGATGAATAATTATCTAATCATTATTTGTTCTGTATTATATCTCTTACTTTTATTTGGAGTAGGTTACTATGCCGAATTACGTTCATCGCAACAAAAAAGCATTATAAACAATCCATACATCTATGCTTTATCGTTAGCCGTTTATTGTACTGCTTGGACTTTTTTTGGAAGTGTTGGAAGAGCCACAATTACGGGTATAGAATTTTTATATATTTATTTAGGTCCTACTGTAATGGCTCCCTTATTTTGGATGATACTTCGAAAAATTATTCGCATTTCCAAAATGCATCGAATTACCAGTATCGCCGATTTTATTTCTACCCGCTATGGCAAAAATATTTCATTAGGCATTATTGTTACTTTATTGTGTGTTATTGGCATTATACCTTATATAGCACTTCAGCTAAAAGCTATTAGCAGCAGCATTGATATTGTAACCGGCAACAACCATTCCATCTCTTCGGTTTATCATATCATCAGAGATTCTACTTTATATATTGCTATTGGACTTTCCATTTTTGTTATTTTTTTTGGAACAAGAAATGTGGATGCAACAGAAAAACACGAAGGTATGGTTGCAGCAATTGCTTTTGAATCAATTATAAAAATTATTGCTTTTATAGTAGCAGGCATTTTTGTTACCTACTTTTTATTTAACGGATTTAGCGATGTGGTAAATAAAGCATCGCAACTTCCTTCTTTAAAAAACTTATTTGTTATCCAAAATAGCAACATGTATGTTCAATTATTTGCAATGATGCTATTGTCTATGTTGGCAGTTTTGTTTTTGCCACGTCAATTTCAAGTTTCGGTGGTAGAAAATGTGCAAGAACATCACTTAAATAAAGCCATGTGGTTATTTCCCTTGTACTTATTTATCATTAACATTTTTGTATTGCCCATTGCTTTTGGCGGAACTATCTATTTCCAATCAACAAAAATAAATGCCGACACCTATGTTTTAGCATTACCATTACATGCACACAAAAACTTAATTACTTTAATAGTTTATATAGGCGGCTTTTCTGCCGCAAGCAGTATGATTATTGTTGAAACCATTGCACTAAGCACCATGATTAGTAACAATATTGTAATGCCTTTGCTTTTATCGGTTGATTCGTTTAAAGAAAAGTTAACCAATTCTATCAGAAAATTTATTATTAATAGCCGAAGAATTAGTATTGTAATTATTATTTTTTTAGCGTATTTATACGATAGAACCGTAGCCGAAAAATATTCATTAGTATCCATTGGGCTCGTTTCATTTACCGCTGTAGCACAATTTGCTCCAGCAATAATTGGTGGTATTTATTGGAAACGTGCCAACAAAAATGCTGCTGTTGGCGGTATTATAATTGGTTTTATCATGTGGTTTTATACTTTAGTGATTCCCTCAATTATTGGTGCAGGAATTGGAGATAATTCTTTAAATATTAATGGCCTATTTCATCTCTCCTTTATACGACCAACTGCGTTATTTGGGTTAGAAGGTTTAGACATCATTACACATGGTTTTTTTTGGAGTATTTTTTTTAATACCGTTTGCTTTATAGCCATTTCCTTGCTTACCGAACGCAAATCGCAAGAAATTTATCAGGCCGAAATGTTTGTTGATGCCTATAAACATGTTACACTTTCTGCCGAAGGATCTGCTATCTGGAAAGGCACTGCCTATATACCCGATTTAAAAACACTTCTTAGCAATTTTATTGGAACACAACGTACTAACCAACTTTTACAAAATTATGCTCGCCGAAGAAATATTAAATTATCCGATTCGGGAAAAGCAGAACCTGCAATGGTAAGCTTTGCCGAAAAAATTTTAGCCGGTGCTATTGGCTCGGCTTCGGCAAGAATTATGGTAAAGAATGTTGTAAAAGAAGAAGAATTAAGCATTGATGAAATACTTAAAATTTTAAGAGAAAGTCAGTTAATGAAAGAAACCAATAAAGAGTTGCGAAAAAAATCAATAGAACTAAGTAAAGCTACCGAAGAACTTAAAAAAGCCAATGAACAATTAAAGCAAATGGATGAAATGAAAGATGAATTTTTATATACTGTAACGCACGAATTAAGAACTCCACTTACCTCTGTAAGAGCATTAAGCGAAATTGTACACGACAATCCCGATTTGCCCAATGAACAAAAAAACGAATACCTCGCTGCTATTATGAAAGAAACCGTTAGGTTAAGTCATTTAATTACACAAGTATTAAATTTAGAGAGATACGAAAGCGGAAGAACAAAACTTAATTTAACCAACATCAACTTTGCATTGCTATTAAACGAAACCTTCGAAAGTGCTACACCGTTATTAAAAGAAAAACAATTACAACTTCTTCAAAATATTTCTGCCGAGCTGCCCATAACCTATGGAGATAAAGATTTACTAAATCAGGTATTCTATAATCTTACTTCCAATGCAATAAAACACGCCAGAAAAAATATTTGGATTACTGCCAGCATGAAAGAAAATACTTTTCATTTCAGCATAAAAGATGATGGTGCCGGTATTGCAAGCGAAGTACATGAATTAATATTCGATAAATTTTTTCAGGCAAAAAATCAAACCCTTAAAAAACCGGAAGGCAGTGGATTAGGATTGGCAATTTGCAAACGAATTATTGAAATGCATCATGGAAAAATTTGGGTTGAAAGTGAAATAGGAAAGGGAGCAAATTTTATTGTTGAAATTCCTTTATATAATAATTATCCTACCGAATAAAATTATCAACTATGAACAATAGCCAGCATAAAGTATTAGTAGTAGATGATGATCCCTACATCTTAATGTCATTAGAATTTTTAATGAAAAAAAGTGGGTATCAGGTAATGATTGCCCGAAATGGTTCTGAAGCATTAAATGCAATTAATCAATACATCCCCGATCTGGTATTGTTAGATATTATGATGCCCGATGTAGATGGATATGCAATATGCGATTATATTAAACGCACTCCCGAATACATGCACTGCAAAGTGATATTCATTTCTGCTAAAACAAAAGAATCCGATATAAAAAAGGGATATGCAGTAGGTGCTGAATTATATATTAATAAACCCTTTAGTACAAGGTTATTAATGCAGCAAGTACACGATTTATTGGATGGTGCAAAAAGCGAAATTAAACCGGCTTATGTAACCGAATATCGCCGCAGCATTGAAAACATTCAAGCATTTTGGAAAGAAGAAGCACAAAAGATTAAATGGTTCGAATTTCCTGAAACTATTTTAACTAAAGATGCCGATAATTTACACCACTGGTTTAGTGGAGGCAAATTAAACGTATCGTATTTATGTTTGGATTATCATATAGAAGAAGGACGTGGTAACCAAACTGCTTTAATTTACGATTCGCCGGTTACTAAAACTATTCGTAAATATAATTTTACCGAATTGCGTAACGAAGTTGCTCAGTTAGCCGGTGGCTTAAAAAAATTAGGCATCACCAAAGGAGATACAATTGTAATTTATATGCCTATGATTCCGCAAGCCGTAATAGCCATGTTGGCTTGTGCCAGAATAGGAGCCATACATAGTGTAGTATTTGGCGGTTTTGCCCCACACGAATTATCTATCAGAATAGATGATGCCGAACCTAAAGCAATTATTACAGCATCGTACGGAATTGAAATTGATAAAAAAATAGCTTATAAACCATTGGTCGATCATGCCATAATGGAAGCACATCATAAACCTCAACATGTTATACTATTTCAGCGAGAAGGTATGCAAGTTGAATTGAATGATACCGATGTAGATATGCAAGAGTTAATGCAAAAAAGTAGTCCTGCCACATACACACCTCTCGATGCTACAGATCCGCTATATGTTTTATATACATCGGGCACCACCGGTAAACCCAAAGGCATTGTTAGAGATAATGGAGGCTATGCTGTTGCCCTAAAATACAGCATGAAAAATATTTATAACGTTGATACCGGCGATGTGTTTTGGGCTGCAAGTGATGTAGGTTGGGTTGTAGGCCATAGTTATATTGTATACGGCCCACTTATACAAGGCTGTACCACTGTTTTATTTGAAGGTAAACCTGTTAAAACCCCTAATGCGGGCGAGTTTTGGCGGGTTGCTGCAGAACATAAAGTAAAATCAATGTTTACAGCTCCTACTGCTATTCGTGCCATTAAAAAAGAAGACCCCGATGGTATATTACTAAAAAACAAAGATCTATCGCAGCTTAAAATTTTGTTTCTTGCCGGCGAACGATGCGATCCTGCAACCTATCATTGGGTAAACGATTTATTACAAAAACCGGTAATAGATCATTGGTGGCAAACAGAAAGCGGATGGCCAATGTTAGGCATAATGATGGGTATTGAACCATTGCCTACCAAAGCCGGAAGTGCAGGTAAACCTATTCCGGGTTTTGATGTGCAAATTTTAGAAGATGATGGAACCATTGTTACCAACCAAGAAGAAGGTTTTGTTGCTGTAAAATTACCCTTACCTCCCGGATGCTTGCCAACTTTATGGAAAAACCCCGATGGCTTTAAACAATCTTATCTTTTTCAATTTCCGGGCTATTATTTAACCGGAGATGGCGGACATAGAGATGAAGATGGCTATTTCTATATTATGGGAAGAATTGACGATGTTATTAATGTATCGGGGCACCGATTAAGTACCGGTGAAATGGAGGAAATTATTTCACGGCATCCGGCTATTGCAGAATGTGCCGTAGTTGGTATTGCAGATGAATTACGTGGACAAAAGCCTATTGGATTTGTAGTATTAAAAGATAGTCATCACAACGATGAATTTGAATTGGAAGATGAATTGATTAGATTAGTAAGAGATCAAATTGGAGCCGTAGCTTATTTTAAAAATGCCATTTTAGTAAACAGATTACCTAAAACAAGAAGTGGTAAAATTTTAAGAAAAACAATTCGCTTAATGGCCGATGGTTCAGCATATACAATTCCATCTACCATTGATGACCCTTCTATTTTAAATGAGATAAAAGAAAAACTTATGGAAAGAAAAATAGGCAACGCTTTTCAATAAGCATTATTTCTTCCCATAAAAACTATACTTTAATATATATTTTTTTCTTATCCATAACATATACTATTAGCCAATAAAATAGTATTAATGCAATGGCATATAGTAAGGAACCCACTCTTAAATCGGAGGAAGCGTTTTTAAATAGATGCTCGTACAACCAACCAAAAGGCGATACAAAAACAGACTTATTATTGATTACGCCATTGGGAATACGAATTAATGCTAATACACGTGGCAAAAACCCACTTAATACAAAAATGAATAAAGGATTTTTTCCAAATACATCAAAAAATTTACTCCATGCTCCTCGCTTAGAATGAAATTCAATTAAAAAAATAAATACAGCAATGGTAATAATTGCTAAGCCGGTTGTATAAATGGTATAGCTGCTTGTCCATATTTTTTTATTGATAGGAAAAACCATATCCCAACAATATCCTGCAAATACTAATATTATTCCTATAACAAAAAGGTTTGCCAGCATTTCGTATGTTTTGCCTTTTTGCTGAATATACTGACCAACAAAAAAACCAAATATTACCTGCACAATTGCAGCCAAGGTACTGGCCAATCCTTCCGGATCAAAAGCAACGCCTTCTCCTTTATATACATGGTTTACTCCAAATATCCGAATATCAAAATCGGTTCCAAACCATCCCGATAAACTATAAGGATCCATTTTATTTCCCAACAACAAACAAAGCATCCAATACACTAAAAGTAAACTACCCGAAATAACAAATGCTCCTTTTGTTTTAAAAAAATAAATAATCACAGCAGCAAATCCATAGCACAATGCTATACGCTGCAAAACTCCCATTACCCTAACTCCCGAATAACTGCCATTGCTGTTTAAGAATGACCATGCTTTAAAAATCAGTTCGCCTTTTGTATTGTACATAATAAAAGGACTCCAATTGAGCAATAGCCCTATTAAAAAAATGAGCAGTGTTCTTTTTATCACTTTTTGAAAAAAGAAGGCAGTTCCTTTTTGTTCAAACCTGGGCATAACAAAACTTAACGCATTACCTACTGCAAAAAGAAAAAAAGGAAATACTAAATCGGTGGGCGTACAGCCATGCCAATTGGCATGATCTAATGGAGAAAATACATGTTCCCAACTACCGGGATTATTAACCATAATCATTAATGCAACGGTTGCACCGCGAAATACATCTAATGAATAATAACGTTGATTCATTGGTAAGTTGTATGAGGAATGAAGATAAAAAGAAATAAATGAAGTATACATTTTATCATTCAACGAACAGGGCTTGCTGCAGGTGTGGAATTAGTATTAAGTCTGCCCGGAACCGCTGCTGATTGA
>JAKAJX010000276.1 GCA_021824855.1 Bacteroidota bacterium
GATCTTTGTTGTTGAAGCTTTGTGTTGCGGATTGCCCATAGTAGCTTCGGATGTTGGTGGAATTAAAGAGGCAGTTAATATTTCGAACGGAATATTAGTTGAAAATGACAATGTAGAGCAGTTAAAAAATGCCATTATTACTTGCATGAATAATTATCAATTATACAACAGAGCTAGTATTGCCGCAAATGCAAAGGAATTATACTCGATACCAACTATAGCCAATGAGTTTGTAATGGCGTATAGAAAAATAATAAGTTAAAAGTTCGATACATTGGCTGTGGTAATAAAATAGAAAACTAAAATCAATGTAAAAAAGTATAAAATATAGTTTAAAAAATTATGGAGTATCATTAAAAACCAACGGCGACTGCTTTTAATTGTTTCTATATTATAAATTGTAATTAAACCGATAAAAATAGAGGCAAAATGCCAGCCATTTTCAAGCAAAGTAAGTAGTAATTTACTCAAAAATGCAACTGCCATAACAGTATAAATAAGCAGTAAATGCATTTGTATCAACTCAATTATAAAATCCATCTTTTATAGTTCAAAAAGTAACTAACATTCTATGAATTTTCCTCAATTCTTTCAAAGATACTTATAATTACTACTCGCCCTATATCTTTGCAGCCATGAAGAATATCAGGAACTTTTGTATTATCGCCCATATTGACCATGGTAAAAGTACTTTAGCCGATCGCTTATTAGAGTACACTAAAACAATTGGCGAACGGGATATGATGAATCAGGTATTAGATGATATGGATTTGGAACGTGAAAAAGGAATCACCATTAAAAGTCACGCTATTCAAATAAATTATCCTTACAATGGGGAAGAATATATTTTAAACCTCATTGATACTCCGGGACATGTTGATTTTAGTTACGAAGTAAGTAGAGCATTGGCCGCTTGTGAAGGTGCATTGCTTTTGGTAGATGCATCGCAAGGTATTCAGGCACAAACTATCAGCAATTTATATTTGGCAATTGATAATGATTTAGAAATTATTCCTGTTATCAATAAAATTGATATGGATGGGGCAATGATTCCTGAAGTAAGAGATCAAATTATTGATTTAATTGGCTGTAAAGAAGAGGATATTTTATTGGCAAGCGGCAAAAGCGGTATTGGCATTGAGGCAATACTGCAAGCAATTGTTCAGCGCATTCCATCGCCGGAAGGAAATACCGAAGCTCCGCTACAAGCATTAGTTTTCGATAGTGTGTTTAATAGTTTTAGAGGCATTATTGTATATTATCGAATATTGAATGGAACAATCAAAAAAGGCGATAAAATTCAATTTATTGCAACAGGTGCCGAATATGAAGCCCAAGAAGTTGGAGTTTTAAAGTTAACCATGACACCCAAAAATCAGGTTCAAGCCGGAGATGTTGGATATGTAATTACCGGAATAAAAAATGCAAAAGAAATAAAAGTAGGAGATACTATAACGCTGGCAAATAATCCGGGAGTAATGATTCATGGATTTGAAGAAGTGAAACCAATGGTTTTTGCGGGAATATTTCCTGTAAATACAGATGAGTTTGAAGAACTACGCGATTGCATGGAGAAATTGCAATTAAATGATGCTTCGCTTACATTTGAATTAGAAACTTCGCAAGCTTTAGGATTTGGATTTAGATGCGGTTTCTTAGGGTTACTGCACATGGAAATTATTCAAGAACGGTTAGAGCGAGAATTTAATCAAACCGTTATTACAACCGTACCCAATGTTGGTTTTATTGCTTATTCTTCTAAAGGCGAAAAATTAGCAGTAAATAATCCGGTTGAAATGCCCGATCCCACTAAGTTAAACAGAATTGAAGAACCTTATATTAAGGCACAAATTATTACGCTACCCGATTATATTGGTAATATTATGACACTCTGCTTAGGCAAACGTGGTATTCTTATTAATCAATCTTATCTAACTACTACTCGGGTTGAACTAATTTTCGAAATGCCGTTAACGGAAATTGTATTTGATTTTTACGATAAACTAAAAAGCTCTACCAGAGGCTACGCTTCTTTCGATTATACACCTATTGGTTATCGTGAAGCTGATATTGTGAAAATGGATATCTTATTAAATAACGATAAAGTAGATGCTTTAAGTGCATTAATTCACCGAAGCCGAGCTCAAGATTTTGGTAGAAAACTTTGTGAAAAATTAAAAGAATTATTACCTCGCCAGCAATTTCAAATTGCTATACAAGCTGCCGTAGGTGCAAAAGTTATTGCAAGAGAAAATATTTCTGCCATGCGAAAAGATGTTACTGCTAAATGTTATGGTGGCGATATTAGCCGTAAAAGAAAACTTCTCGAAAAACAAAAAGAAGGTAAAAAGCGTATGCGGCAAATAGGTAATGTAGAAATTCCGCAGGAAGCTTTTTTAGCTGTTTTGAAGTTAGATTAACCTTTTAATGGCAACAAAATAAAAGCAATAATAATTTCTTGGTAAGTTAATCTCATTAGCTTACTTATCTCCATTCGTCTTATTTTTGCATCCTACTTTTAAAACAAAATAATATGTTTCAAAGAATTAAAGTTGCTAATCCCGTAGTGGAATTAGATGGCGATGAAATGACACGCATCATTTGGAAATTTATAAAAAACAAACTCATTATTCCTTATGTTGATGTGGATATTAAATATTACGATTTAGGAATTGAATACCGCGATATTACTAACGATGAAGTTACTGTTGAATCGGCTAATGCAATCTTAAAATATGGGGTAGGTATTAAATGTGCCACTATCACTCCCGATGAAGCTCGAGTAAAAGAGTTTAAGTTAAAACAAATGTGGAAAAGTCCTAATGGTACTATTCGTAACATTTTGGATGGTACGGTTTTTCGTGAACCCATTGTGTGCAAAAATGTTCCGCGTTTAGTTCCTAATTGGACGGCACCTATTTGCATTGGTCGCCATGCTTTTGGCGATCAATATAAAGCAACCGATTTTGTTACAAAAGGAAAGGGAAAATTAACTATCAAATTTGTTGGAGAGGATGGAACTATTATAGAACATGAAGTATATAATTATAAAGGCGATGGTGTAGCATTGGCTATGTACAATACCGATGAGAGTATTAGAGGTTTTGCACATGCTTGTTTTAATCAGGCATTAAACAAAAAATGGCCTTTATATCTTTCAACTAAAAATACTATTCTAAAAAAATACGATGGAAGATTTAAAGATATTTTTGAAGAAATATATCAGAACGATTATAAAGCAAAGTTTGATGCTGCAGGTATTGTATATGAACATCGCTTAATTGATGATATGGTAGCAAGTGCTTTGAAATGGAATGGAAATTTTGTATGGGCCTGTAAAAATTACGATGGTGATGTACAAAGTGATACCGTTGCTCAAGGTTTTGGTAGTTTAGGATTAATGACTTCAACTTTAGTTACGCCCGATGGTAAAGTAATGGAAGCCGAAGCAGCTCATGGTACTGTTACACGTCATTATCGCGATCATCAAAAAGGTTTGCCTACTTCTACTAATCCAATTGCATCAATTTTTGCATGGACAAGAGGATTGGAGTTTAGAGGTAAATTAGATAACAATGAGCAGCTTATTAATTTTTGCCAAACTTTAGAACAGGTTTGTGTGGAAGTAGTAGAAAGCGGAAAAATGACTAAAGACCTTGCCGTTTGTATTCATGGTAATAAAGTTAATCATGGAGAACATTATTTATATACCGAAGAGTTTTTAGATGAATTAGATAAAGCATTGAGAATTAAATTAAGTTAGATATTCAATAAATAGCCCCGATACTAATCGGGGTTATTTATTTTTAATAGGACTTTGTTAATGCAAAAACGGGAAAACTTATTTAATCATTATTTAAATTAATGGTATAGTTTTCTTTGGTAGGAGTATCCGGATTTTTATAATCAATCAATAGTTTAAAAATACACTTATCACATTTACGCATCATTATTTTTCTTTCATAAATACCCGATTCAGATTCATACATTGGTTGATATCTCCAATTATTAAAATTACCGGTTATTTTAATGTTTTTGGGAACTGTTTTATCGTAATAAATTTCTTTCCAAACCATATCCTGAGGTAATGATAAATTGGTAGAATGAGTATACCATAACTCGGCTTTATCATATTCTTTTCTTCGCGTATATACATACTCATACGCCATACAACCTATATATTGGTTAATGTCAAAAATATAGCCTGCATATTGCAATGCTATGGCAGTGCATCCACCAACAAAATTGGGTGCGGCTGTATAAAATCTCATTAATGCCCAATTAAGTTCTAACGAAGTTGGATTTAAAGTAAGCTTGTAACTTAATTCTTTTCTTAGGGCTATGGCTTCTTTATAGGTATAAATTTTATTGGTTGGCGCAAGTTTATCGGCAGCAGCATCAACATCGGATAAGGTAATTGAAAATAAATTGGTTGACCCTTTAAAATAAAGTAGACTATTTTTCCGTGAATTATAATTGTAGTTGGATACAGTATTATTCATTAGCATTAATGGTAGCAATAACATTACTATATTAACTTTCATGCTTAGTTTTAGCTTGTAAGTAATTTAATTATAAAAGGGTTATTCTTAATGGATATGGAAAAAATAGGGGGAAGTATATAGGACCACGGACAAAATCAGCAGTGCAATTTTATATAAAAAAATTGATATAAAAAAGAGTTTAATAAAAAAAAGAATCAAACAATAATTTGCTTGATTCTTTTTTTAAAATTGGAAAGTTATTAAGCCTTTGTTTTTTCCATCATTTTTTTACATTCCGGACCACATTTATGTCCTTTCTCTCCATGCGCATAAACGTGTTTGCCATTTTTACAGGCTGCTGTGCATTTATGTTCTTTTAAAGCGGTTTCTTTTTTGGGAGCTTGCTGTTGTTTTACTTGCGAAAGAACAGGCCCTGATAAGAAAGCAGCCAATAATAAAGTAGCGAAAATAAGTTGTAACTGTTTCATAAAATTTGCTTTTGTTGGGTGTTAATTTAAGCAAACAATTTTAAAAAGAAAAGTAAAAAGCGTTAACAGTAATTATTTTATTGCTTCAGATATTACTTTGCCATTGCAACCACTGGGCATTTGAATATGTAACAAAGCAGCTATAGTGGCAGCTATATCCGTCATGTATGTTTCTCTTGTTAAACTACCTTGTTTAATTCCCCAACCATAAAAGGCTAATGGAATATGAGAATCGTACGTGTACCAAACACCATGACTCATGCCTGTTTTCCATGCATCCATTACTCCCGATTTGGCAATAATTTGTAAATCGCCACTTCTTTGCGGATTATATCCATTTATAATCATTTCTTTTATTTTAGATGGAATGGTTGCTTCTGCTGCATGGTGCGTGTTAATTACATTAAGCACCAGGTTATTTTTTTTCATTAAATATTGAACAGTTTTTTGTTCAATATTTTTTGTATTGAGTTGTAATGAATCAATTAGTGGATGGTTAAAATAAACATTGTATTCCATTACCGCACTAATAAGATTAGAATGAGAAAACTCTTTATTTAAATAATCATTTAATTCCTTTTTTATATCGCCATCATCCCAACGGTTACCGGGAATATTATGTTTATGCAAAAACTCGGGTATTTGTGCTCCACCATGATCGGCGGTTAGAAAAACAGTGTACTGGTTTTTACCTATGGTTTTATCTAAATAGGTAAAAAGGTTACCCAATGTTTCATCTAATCTAAGATAAGTATCTAATAATTCCCATGAATTAGGACCAAATGAATGTCCAACATAATCCGGAGATGAGAAGCTGATTGCTAAAAAGTCGGTAGTATTATTCTTTCCTAACTTTTCATTCAATATTACATTTTTGGCTAATTCTGCTAATAGGTTATTGGCAAAAGGAGTATTGGCAATTTTACCATAATCTTTTCCTTTATAGTTAGCAAGAGTATAAGGCATGGTTAATGCATTATTTCCAAATGGTTTACTTTCATAATTGTTATTATCCGAATCGCAATATTTTTCGTAAACGTTTTTGGCAAGTAATAAATTCCAATTCAAACCATATAAAGAATCTACTATTTTTTTGTTATTAAAATTTTGTAACCAAACAGGCAATTCTTTCATGTAATAACTGCTGGTTATAAAATTACCCGATTTGCTATCGTACCAATAGGCGGCATTTGCTGCATGACCGGCAGGTATAATAGCTCCACGATCTTTAATTGAAATGCCAATTACCTTACTTTGAAAGTTAGAGTTTAACCTTAATTCATCGGTTATTGTTGTAGTAAATATATTAACCGGACTCATTTGTCCTTCTGCAATACTATTGCTTCCTATTGTATGAACCGATGGATCTTCTACACAATACATTGATTTTTGCAAGGCATTATCGTACCAATTATTACCGGTTATTCCATGAATAGCAGGCACACTGCCGGTATAGATGCAGGTATGGCCACAAGCAGTAACCGTAGGTAAATAAGGAATAAAAGTATTATTACAGCTAAACCCTTCGGTTAATAATTTTTTAAATCCACCATTTGAGTTATATAAATCATAAAATCTGTATAAATAATCCCAACGCATTTGGTCTACTACAATTCCCACTACCAACTTTGGTTTGGCTATTGTATTTTTTGCTGTATTTATTTTAGTAGTTTGTGCAGTAATAGTAGTAAGGCAACCGGCTAATAAAATAAAGTAAAATATTTTTTTCATTAAACAATTTTTTGCAAATGTACAGGTTGCTGTATTCTGTTATACAAACTAACATTAACTTAATACGTTAATAAATTAGCTTGCTGCTTAGTAGCGTATCCCTTAATTTTGCGGCAATTTTAAACCATTAATAATAAAATAATATGGCTGATATTTTTGAGCGGTTAGTGAAGAATTACGGCCCTCTTGGTCAACATAGAGAAAGAGCACATGGCTATTTTGCATTTCCGAAATTGGAAGGTGAGATAGGAAGTAAAATGAAATTTAGGGGAAAAGAAATGATTGTATGGAGCTTAAATAATTATTTGGGTTTAGCCAATCATCCGGAAGTAAGAAGAGTTGATGCAGAAGCATCTGCACAATTTGGATTGGCATCGCCCATGGGTGCTAGAATGATGAGTGGCAATAGCGTATATCATGAACAATTGGAAAGAGAACTTGCAGCATTTGAATATAAAGAAGACGCCATTCTTTTTAATTACGGTTATCAGGGAATTATGAGTGCAATTGATGCCATTTGTGGAAGGCATGATGTGGTAGTTTACGATGCCGAAAGCCATGCTTGTATTATTGATGGATTGCGATTACACCCGGGGCACAGATATGTATTTAAACACAATGATGTGGAAGATTGCGAAAAACAATTAGAACGTGCCACAGCTTTAATTGATAAACAAAAAGCTGGTGGTATTTTATTAATTACAGAGGGTGTATTTGGAATGGCCGGAGACCAAGGAAAATTAAAAGAAATAACAGAACTAAAACAAAAATTTCAGTTTAG
>JAKAJX010000085.1 GCA_021824855.1 Bacteroidota bacterium
AGAAATAGCACAACGACCCGGTGATATAAATTTAAGTGCATCAGAAAGGGTAAATTGCCGTTGTACTCAAATAATTATAAGTGAATCAACATATAATAGATTCTTAAAAAGAGGTTTGATAAAAAATTAAATTTTGTTTTTGTATATTTAAACAGAATTTTATTTAATTTTAAAGCGTGGAAAAGTTAATAAAAGAACTAAACGTAAAAATTGATGGTGTAGATGCTGATAAAGGCATTGTTGAAGCATATGCAAATATCTATAATGTTGAAGATTCAGACGGCGATATTTCTGCTCCCGGTTCTTTTATTAAAACAGTTTCAGAAAACCTAAATAAACTTAGAGTTTATAAAAACCACAATACCACTCAATTAATCGGAGTACCAAAAGAATTAAATGCAACTGATCCAAAAGGTTTATTTACTGTTACAAAGTTTCAAATGGATACTGATTTAGGGAAGGATATGTTTAACGATATTAAGCTTATCACAGAAAACAACCAAGATGCTGATTTATCTATTGGTTATTCTGTTATAAGACGTGACCCTAAAAACCCTAAAATAATTCAAGAATACAAACTTTATGAATATTCATTCTTAACAAGTTGGGGAGCTAATCCAATGGCAACTGTAACTGGAATTAAATCAAAAGACTTGACAAAAGAATTTTTAATCGAACACTTTTCAAAAATGTACAATTTACCATATTCTGACGAGAGATTGGTAAAATTAGAACATATACTTAAATCACTCACTGTTGCGCCGTCAAATGACACCCAAGATGATGAGCCGATTTTTACAATTAATTCATTTGGTAAATTTTAAAAAATTAAAGACATGAACATTAAAATTGAAGAAAACGATAGCGCAGAAGTTAAAGCTGCAAAGCAGACGCTAATCGACTTGCATAAATCAATCATTGATGAATGCGCAAAGAAATTTAAATCGGCTGAGGAAAAGTCGATTACAGAGCAAGAAGTAGAGCAAAAAATGAAAGCAGCTATTTCTGAAATCAAATTAAAAGACGGAGACAAAGACGTTTTACTTTTTGATTTTGTTAAGGGAATGGATGAAGCTATGGCTAAACTTTCAGCTAAGGTAGAGGCTAAAATTGCTATCACTGATGAAGGTTACAAATCATTTAAGCAAGCTTTTGATGAGGCTTACAAAACTAAAGAAACTGAAATTAAAGAAGCTGTAAATGGCAACCAAAAAGCACCAATTTTCTTAGATGTTAAAGCAGCCGTTACTATTGGAGATGGAAATACCATTGGAGCAGCAACCTCAGACAGTGCTTACTCATTAACTTTTAATACAGGTATTATCTCTGCAATCAGAAAAAGAATTTTGACATATATGTCAAATGTTTCTGTTGGTTCAATGACCGGAGATAGAGCAATGTGGATTGAAGAACTTGATGAACAAGGCACTCCAATTTTTATTGCAGAAGGAGCGAGCAAAACACAACTTTCTGTACGTTACGAAGAAAGAGATAAAAAAGCTAAGAAAATTGCAGTTTCAGCTAAAGTAACTACAGAAATGATGGCAGATTTGCCTCAGCTTTATAGCTATGTGGTTAACAACCTTGTTAAGAGATTGGAAATCGTTAAAGAAGATCAATTATTCAATGGAAATGACACAGGAGAAAACTTAAAAGGTATTCTTTCTTATGCTACACCTTTTAACGGATCTACCTTAGCTGGGTTAATTCCAGCTCCAACCGTATTTGATGTTTTGAATGCTTTTATCCTTCAGGTGCAAAAAGCATTTGGAAATGCAACTGGTATTTTTATCGAGCCTGGTTATACTGCTGAAATGATTTCAACAAAAACAAGTACAAATGAATACACTTCTCCATTGGCAGCATTATTTACTGTAGATATGAATGGAATTATGAGATTCAGAGGTGTGCCGTTAATTGAAACAACAGCATTGTCTGGAAGTGGTTCAGATTTTGTAGGAGGCGATTTATCGGCAGTACAAGTACGTCAAAGACAAGGATTAACAGTTCAAATTGGTTTAGATGGTAACGACTTCACTAATAATGTTAAAACTATTATAGCAGAAGAAAGATTGGTACAATTTGTTTCTGCTAATGATACTCAAGTTTTGGTTAAAGGAGATTTTGCAAGTGCAAAAACTATCCTATCTACAACTTAATAGCTTAGCCATGTTAATTAAAAGCCTTATCATTAATTTGGTAGGGCTTTTTTATTATCATTTGTTTTTGTCGGTAATTGTGGCTAACATTGTATGATGAGCAAACAAAGAATTGATACAAGATTAAATAAGCATACTATTGACAAAATAGAAGAAGATGCTAAAAAACAAAAGCGTAGTAAATGCGCTATTGTACGTAATATTTTAGAGGAGCATTACGAAAGCAAAGAACTGAAAACTGAAATTAATATTAAATATAAATGACTAAACAAAAAACAATAGTAGCTATTATAGTTTACAACCGTTTTAGCAATATTAAACTTTGGCTTAATTGCTGGAAACAATGCGACCAAACAAATGCTAAATTAGTTGTTATTCATAATTACGACAAAGAATCAGACCAAGAACCTTATAAAAAACTTTGTGAATCACATAAGATAAAATATATTCCTCGATTAAACAAAGGATTTGATATTGGCGCATTTAGGGATGTTTGCAATGGAACGATAAAATTAAATTTTGATAATCTCATTTGGATAACTGATGACACTATTCCAATGGCTAAAGACTTTGTAAGCCAGTTTACAAGAAGGTTACCAAACTTATCTTGTATTGAAATATCTAATCGAAATGCACCAATTCATGTTAGAACTACTGGATTTTGCATTTCTAAAGAAGTTGCATCTAAGCTTAAATTTGGTAAATTAGAAACTAAATTAGATTGCTATGAATTCGAGCATAGAGGTAGAGAAACATTATTGCATCAAGTTAGGGCAATGAGATTAGAATGTATTCAATTAACAACATTAGACAAATCTCCACTTTGGGATACGGGCAATAGAGAATATTTAAATAGAATGAAAGAACATGAAGCTGTTTTTAAGACAGAAACAAAAATAGAATCAAATCCAAAAGTTACTTTTATTTGCCCTATTTATAATAATTACCCTCAGATTATTTCATCTTTAATTTGTCAAACATATCAAAATTGGGAATTATTATTGATTCATGACGGAAAGAATGAAACCGGATTAAATAAATTGATACCAAAAGACAAGCGAATTAAATATTCAGAAACTAAAGAACGTATTGGAAATTGGGGGCATAAAATAAGATCAGAACAAATTAAAAATTTAACCGATTCTGATTATGTTGTGGTTACGAATCCAGATAATTATCATGCACCTGTTTATATTGAATATATGCTTAAAGGATTTGAGAAGCAAGGCACTATTGCAACTTATTGTTCTCACATGGTTCATTCCTATAAAGCATGGCAAATTATAGAATGCCGGATGATGAGAGGATTTGTTGATTGCGCTGGAGTGATGATTAAAACTGATGTAGCAAAGCAAGTTGGATGGAATGATGTAGAAAGTCATTCAGCAGATTGGTTTTTCTTCAATGACATTATCAAAAAATACGGAATACATAATTTTAACAGGGTATTAGGTTGCCTATTAATACATAACTAAATGAAAATACTTTTATTAGGTGGTTCTGGAACTTTAGGAACTGAATTGCAAAAACTAAATGCTGATATTGTTGCGCCAAGTAGAGATGAATTGGATATATGGGCTGATGAAGACATAGAATTAGAGGATTATATTGCAAATGGAAATTTTGATATTATTATTAACGCTGCTGCTGAAACAGATAACCGTAAAATTGATAAAAATCCACAAAAAGCAATTTGGAGTAATATAATTGGAGCTGCTAAATTAGCTGATTATTGTATTGAATATAATATCCGTTACGTTTACATTTCAACCGACTACATTTATGAAGGCACAAATGGAAATTATAAAGAAACCGATTCAATAAAGCCTTTTAATTTATACTCATGGACTAAATTAGGTGGCGAATGTTCGGCTGTTTGTGTTCAAAACCATTTAATAATTAGAACATCATTTGGTAAAAATCAATTTGAATACAAAAAAGCATTTGTTGATAAATGGACTTCAAAAGATTATGTAGATGTAATTGCGCCAATGATTTTAGAGGCTGCATTAAGCCCTATCACAGGCGTTTTAAATATAGGCACAGATAGAAAGACGTTATTTGAATATGCAAGGAAAAGAAGCGAAGTAGAGCCTGTTAAAATAACTGATACAAATTACAATACACCTTACGATACTTCATTAAACTTACAAAAGTGGATTAATTATAAATCAGAAAAATCTATTGCAAAACCTCATACAAAATGCCGTTGCTGTGGTTCGTATAAATTGGTTAAGTATTTGGATTTAGGTTTAATGCCATTAGCTAATAACTTAGAATTTAAATCTAAGGATGCTTTAGAAAAAGAGCGTTTTCCTCTACAAGTAATGTTTTGCAAAGATTGTTCTTTAAGCCAATTATCCGTTGTTATCGACCCAGAGAAGATGTTTAGCTATTATACTTATCGCTCAAGTGTTAACGGTGGTTATATTAATCATTGTAAACAAATGGCTAAAGATTTAATGATAGAAAAAGATGATTTTGTTATTGATATTGCTGGAAATGATGGAACGCTTTTAAAACAGTTTAAAGAATATGGTAATTGCAAAGTTTTAAATGTTGATCCTGCAAGTAATTTAACCGCAATAGCTGAAGCAAATGGAATAGAATCAATAAATGATTTTTGGGGCTTAGAAGTAGCTAAAAGTATTGTTGAAAAACACGGGAAAGCTGATGTTATTACAGCAACTAATGTTTTCGCTCATTTAGATGATATAAGAGGCTTTTTAATTGCATGCAAAGAAGCATTGTCTGATGATGGCTTAATAATTATTGAAAACCCATATTTGATTGATTTCTTAGAGAATATGGAATTTGATACTGTATATTTTGAACACGTCACTTATTGGAGCTTAACTCCTTTGGTTAAACTTTGCAAATCATTAGGATTAGAAGTGACAAATTGTGAGAAACAAAACATACATGGAGGCACGATGAGATATACTATACAAAACAATCATAATCACATTTTTAATAATATTAATAATACTTTAGAATCAGAAAAAAAATATACCCAAACAGAAACGTATTTAGATTGGTCTAATCAAGTTAAAGAACTGACACAAAACTTTGCGTCAAATCTTTACGAGTTAAAAAAACAAGGTTTTAAAATAGCTGGTTTTGCAGCTAGCGCAAAAGGAAATACTTTGTTGAACTACGCTAAAATAAATACCGATATTATGGACTTTATTGCAGATGAAACTCCAGAAAAGATTGGAAAGTTTTCGCCTGGCACTGGAATACCTATTGTAAACAAGCAAGAAATATTAAAGCAAAAACCTGATTATATTGTAATTCTTTCATGGAATTTTAAAGATGAAATCATGAAAAAGTTAATTGATATAGGGTACAATAAAAAGTTTATTATTCCAATTCCTGAATTTAAATTAATATGAAAATCCATTACATCACTCCATTTTCAACCGATAAAAACATTGGCAAAGAATACAATGAAAGAATATCAGAATTGCCAGATGATTGCTATATTGTATTAAGGGATGGAGATACAATGTTTTTGCGATCGGATTGGGGCGAACAAATAGCTAAAATAATCGAACAAAATCCTGAATATTCATTAATAACAGGAGTAACAAATAGAATAGGATTGAGTGACTTATTAGTTAAGGATATGTTTGATGAAGATTCAATTCAAAAACATATTGATAAGGCTAATGAATTGTTTAGTTATGATGTTAAGCCATGTTCAGTTGCTCCTGGTATGCTAATGATTTTTCATAAATCAGTTTGGCAAAAAATAAAGTTTGTTGAAAATACTTTATCGTTTGATGGTTACTTTTCTCAAGAAGTAAGAAGAAATAATATTAAAATTGGCAAAGCCATTGGTTTATATATATTACATTTGTATAGATATGGGCATCAAAACCCAAGAACTTATTTAACTCATTTAAAATAGTATGGAAGAGTTTCAAGTTAAAATATTAACAGATGTAACAGTTGAGCCGGTTACATTAGATGAAGTAAAAGCATTTTGTCGTATTGACGCTGATTTTTACGATGATGACAATACTTTGAATATGCTAATTGTTAGCGAGCGTGAAAGACTTGAAAAAGTGCTTAATTTATCTTTTTCACCAAAGGAGTTACAAGTAAGAACATATACAAATGAAATTACTTTGCCTTATGGGCCAGTTACAACTATAACATCAATTAAAGATTCTGATGGTGGATATATTACTGATTATGATTCTTATGGTTTAGATTTTCCTACATTGGTTTTTAATCCTGTTTCAAATCTTAATTTCTTTTATCCTTTAGGTGGTGGTGCGCCAATAGTTGACGGAGTTAACACAACAACATTAAAAGATATTGTTTATCTATGCGGTTATGTTGATTTGCCTAAAGCTCTTAAAAATGCTTTATTAACGCAAATTGATTATGCTTACAAAAACATAGGTAATCCTAATATGGAATCAATTAGCCCTATAGCATTTAAACTATCTTATCAATATTCAAGGAATCCAATAATTCAATAATATGATTACATCAGAATTAAATCAAAGGATTTCATTTTATGCTATGCAAAATATTAGCGATGGAGCTGGTGGTTCTTATGCTAATCCTGTTTTGTATTGGGAAAATACTTATGCTAAAGTTGAGAAATTTAAGTTAAGAATAAACTTTCAAAAATCAACCCAGCAAGGAGATTCATACATAGAAGATGCATTGCGTTTTACGGTTCGTTATAGGGCAGATAAAGAGGTTTTAGTTAATCACATTATTAAGTACCGTAGAAAACAATATATAGTTCAATCAGTGGCAGCAGACGATACATTTAAAACCGATTTAATTATCATTGCAACATCAAACGGCAAAGATTTTAACGATGAAACAACATGAGCGAAATTAAAGGCTTACAATCTGTTTTCGATAGTTTTAATGAGTTTGAGAAAGAAATACAATCTATAATAAAAGAGCTTGTAAATGATTTTACTAAAATTATAGAACTACAAGCAAAAAAATTAGTACCATCAGCCGGACAACCATTACAGACATCTACAGGCAGAAAAGAAACATTAAATGTAAACTTAGCTAACTTTATATTTTCTGAAATAACAAATAATGGCTTAACCGGAATTATTGGAATTGATAATTCAGCAAGCGAGTTAGCCATTTATATTGAATTTGGTACAGGAACTTCGGCAGCTAATTATGTGCCTACATTGCCTACCGAATTTCAAGAAGTTGCAAAGCAATATTATATCAATGGTAGAGGTACTTTGATTAAATCTCCTTTCCTTATTCCTTCTTTTTTTCAATACAGCGAAGAATTTAAAAAAGAGCTTTATAC
>JAKAJX010000294.1 GCA_021824855.1 Bacteroidota bacterium
ATTAATTGCTTTAGGAATTAATAGAGTTGCAGCAGAGAATATTGTAAAAAAAATCATACTTTCAAGTCCCAATGCTACGTTAGAACAAATTATTAAACACGCACTTAAAAATCTGTAGTTTATTGTAAAAACTTCTACACAACCAAGACTAATTTTTTGAAGCAAAGAAGTGTTTATTTTGTGCTGTTATTAATAACTGTTAGTGCATTGTTTTGTACTACTTCAACACTTTTTGCTCAAACCAATACAAAAGATTCTTTACGTTTTCCTTTAACCGATAGAAGGGGTGATAAATTTACTTTTAGTTCTACCAATCCTTTCGATCTTTCCGATACCGGAATTATTAAGCAAAGGTTGGAATACGATCCGGTAACCAACAGATATAATATTGTTGAAAAAGTAGGCAATACTTTATACCGAAATCCTACTTATCTTACTTTTCAAGAGTATTATCACTTACGAGCTAAAAAAGAAGAGATAGATTATTTTAAACTTAGAGCTGCAGCTTTAGATTCTTTAAATAAAAAAGTACAAAGACCCAAGCCTCATGTTTATACCAGTTTGTTTGATAGAATTTTTGGTGTAAATAATATTCTTCCAAAAGGAGGCAATACCAATCCTTTAAAAGTAGATATTAAAACTCAGGGAAACGTTGATTTAATGATGGGTTATTTGGGTCAAAACACATTAAATCCAACACTTCCCGAAAATGCACGCAGAACTGGCGGTTTCGATTTTAATATGAATGCCAACATCAATACCAATGCTAATATTGGCGATAAACTAAAACTGCCTTTTAATTACAATACATTGGCCAATTTCGATTATTTAAATAAATTGAAATTAGATTATAAAGGAATGGATGATGAAATTATTCGCAGTATTCAAGCAGGTAATGTTTCTTTTCAGTCAAAAGGATTATTAATACCCAGTGCACAAAACTTATTTGGTATTAAAACGCAATTACAATTTGGTCGGTTATCAGTTACCGGTGTTTTAGCCAATCAAAACTCTCAAACGCAAAGTCAAAGTCTACAAGGAGGAGCTTCTTTAAACAGTTTTCAGAAAAAGTTAGATGATTATGAAGAAAATAAAAACTTTTTATTAGCTCAGTATTTTCGGAGCAATTTTAAAAATGCTATGAGTAATTTGCCTGTAGTAAACAGTCAGGTTCAAATTCAGCGAATTGAAGTTTGGGTTACCAATAGAAATGGAACCACAACAGATACACGTTATGTAGTAGGGTTAATGGATTTAGGCGAAAATCAGCCGTATAATGCAACGGTATCATCACTTACATCCAATCCTTTGCCATCGAATGGTTCCAATAATTTGTATAGTTCAATTATTAATAATCCTTCCAGTCGCGATCCATCGTTAGTAGCCGGTATATTACAAGGAAGAAGTTTAAATGCAGTAGATGATTATGAAAAAACATTTGCTCGAAAATTAGCACCTTCAGAATATTATTTCAATCCGCAAATTGGATTTATTTCTTTAAATAGTTTGCAATTACAGCCAGATGATGTTTTAGCAGTTGCTTATCAATATACGTATAACGGTAGAGTATATCAGGTAGGAGAATTTTCGCAAGATGTAGGTGTAGATTCAACTCAAGGGGTTCAAAAAGTATTGTTTTTAAAACTATTAAAAGCTACTTCTTCTCGAACCAATTTACCCATTTGGAAGCTGATGATGAAGAATGTATATTCTTTAAACATGGGAAATATTACTCGAGATGGGTTTAAATTAAACATACTATATCAACAACCCAGTGGTGGCACAAATGTATATTTACCCGAAGCATCGCCTGCGGTTAATGGAAAAACTTTACTGAATATTTTAAATTTAGATAGATTAAACAGCCGAAACGATCCGCAACCCGATGGGGTATTCGATTTTGTAGAAGGCTTCACTATTTTACCTCAATATGGAAAAATAATTTTTCCGGTATTAGAACCATTTGGAAGCGATTTAGATGCATTGGCATTTAACGGTCAGCCTTCCACTATAAAACAAAAATATTTATTTCCACAATTATACGATTCTATAAAAGCCATAGCTCAAACTTATGCCAACGTTGATAGGTTTATGATGCAAGGCATGGCAAAAGGTAGTAGTAGCTCCGATATATTTTTAAATGCTGTAAATGTTCCGCAAGGTTCGGTTAAAGTAACAGCAGGCGGACAAATATTGCAAGAAGGAACCGATTATGTAATTGATTATAATTTAGGAACCGTAAAAATTATTAATCAGGCAATTATTAATTCGGGCGTGGCGGTAAATGTATCGTACGAAAATAATGCAGGAGTTGGTATGCAACAAAGAGGGTTTATGGGCTTAAGATTAGACTATGCAGCCAGTAAAAAATTATCCGTTGGAGGATCGATGGTTCGATTAAATGAACGCCCGTTTTTTACAAAAATGAGTTATGGGGAGGATCCACTGCGTAATACAATGTATGGACTGGATTTTTCTTACAAATCAGATTGGGATGGACTTACAAGAGCTTTAAATAAATTGCCTTTTTATTCTTCTAAAGCAAAATCGTCCATTACAGCGTATGGGGAAGGAGCTTATTTTAAACCAGGGCACCCACCTCAAATTGGTAATGGTGCAAACGGATTAATTTATATGGATGATTTTGAAGGAACTACCAGTAATATCGATTTACGATTTCCTTTAGTTTCTTGGGCATTGGCATCAACACCACAAGGCACAACCGATTTTCCGGAGGCAGCTTTAAATGACGATTTAAATTATGGTAAAAACAGAGCCAAACTTTCGTGGTATAATATTGAACCCAATTTGCAAGATAAAAATGCACCCAATAATCCATTGGCGGCTAATCTCACAGAATTAAGCGATCCAAGAGTACGAATGGTATATACCAACGAATTGTTTCCGCAGCAAACAACTAACATTACCAATACCCAAACGGTTACTTTTGATATGGCTTATTATCCAACAGAAAAAGGCCCATATAATTACGAAAGCAATATCAGTCAAATTGATGCCAATGGAAAATTAAAAAACCCACAAATGCGTTGGGGTGGAATGATGCGAAGCCTTGACCAAACCGATTTTGAAACCAATAATATTGTGTATGTAGAGTTTTTGGTGCAAGATCCTTTTATCAAAAACCCCAATAGTACAGGCGGTAAATTGCGCATTAATTTGGGAGATGTAAGTGAAGATATTTTACGTGATGGAAAACGTTTTTATGAAAATGGATTAAACACCCCCAATTCTCCGGCACCGATGGATACCAGCAAATGGGGAAATGTACCGTTAAATCCAATTCAAACCACCAATGCTTTTAGCAACAATGCATCGGACAGGCCATTTCAAGATATTGGTTTAGACGGTTTAAATGATGATAGCGAAAAAATAAAACACAATGATTATTTGGTACAGCTATCTAATAATTTTGGAGCAAGTTCAGCAGCGTATCAAAAAGCAGCAAAAGACCCTTCCAATGATGATTATACTTGGTACAGAGATCCTTCTTTCGATGCAGGCGGAACAGGTATTTTAGGCAGGTATAAAAATTACAATAATACCGAAGGAAATTCACCAGTTGTATTGGGTAATAATATTTTATCTCCTGCGGCAACTATGTATCCGGATAATGAAGATTTGAATAGAGATAATACACTCAATCAAACAGAACAATATTTTGAATATGAAATTGATTTAAAACCCGGTATGGATGTTGGCACTAATCCATACATAGCCCAAAAACAAGTAGTGCCTGTAACCTATGCCAATGGAACGAAAGGAAGCGAAAACTGGTATTTATTTAGAGTGCCCATTACCAGTTATACCAGAAAAATTGGTAATATCCCCGACTTTAAATCTATTCGCTTTATCCGAACTTATTTAACCGGCTTTACCGATTCGGTAATATTGCGGTTTGCATCGTTTAATTTGGTAAGAGATGATTGGCGTCAATTTAATTATCAATTAGATTCTACAGGTTCTTATACGCCACTCTCTTCTTCACCCACAACTTTTAATGTTACATCTGTTAATTTAGAACAAAACAGTGGCCGAACTCCTGTAAATTATATCATTCCTCCGGGTATTCAGCGTGTGCAACAATTAAGTAACAATGGTGTAAATATTTTGCAGAATGAACAATCGCTAAGTTTACAAGTACACAATTTAGCCGATGGAGATGCAAGAGCCGTTATTAAAACAGTCAATTTTGATTTAAGAAATTATGGTAGATTATCTATGTTTAGCCATGTTGAAAGTATTGTGGGAAGTAATGTTAAGGATAATGAGGTTAATTTGGTAATGCGTATTGGTCAGGATTTTTTGAGCAATTATTATGAAATAAAAATTCCTTTAAAAGTTACACTGCCCGGTATGTATGCCTCAACGCAAGATACAGTGGTATGGCCTACAGCCAATAATCTCGATTTCAATTTACAAGATTTAATTAATTTAAAACTCAAGAGAAATAATTCGGGTATTTCGGTTACCAATATATTCAGACAAATAATGGGCAGCAAAGTGTATAGTATTATGGGTAATCCTAATTTGGGACAAGTAACCGGAATTTTAATAGGAGTTGAAAATGCAAAAGATAATAATCTTTCTCCTCTAAATGCCGAAGTATGGGTTGATGAATTACGATTATCGCAAATTAATGAACACGGTGCTTATGCCGCTACCGGAAGAGTAGATATTACATTGGCCGATTTGGGTAAAGCGTCTATTTCGGTTAACACACATACCCAGGGATTTGGCACATTAGATTCGCATATTAACGATAGAGCTCGTGATAACTTATTTCAATTCGATGCCTCACTTTCTATTGATGCAGGAAAATTAGTACCCAAAGCGGCTCGATTATCTATTCCGGTTTATGCAGGTATTAATCAAACAACCGTATTGCCGCAATACGATCCGTATGATTTAGATATTTTATTAAAAACTAAATTATCGGCCAGTAAAACCAAAGCTATTAGAGATTCTATTAAAAATGCGGCAATGGATAGAACCACAATTAAAACATTAAATTTTACTAATGTGCGTGTAATGCCAAAAGGTAAAACACATTTATGGAGCCTTAGCAATTTCGATTTAAGTTATTCCTATACACAAACAGTAGAATTTAGTCCTGTAATTCAAAATAATTCGCTTACTAAATGGCGGTTTAATTTGGGTTATACTTATACTAATGCAACAAAATATAATCAGCCTTTTAAAAAATTAATTAAATCTAACAGCAACTGGTTTTCTTTGGTTAAAGATTTTAATTACAACCTAAAACCTTCTTTAATAAGTATTAGAACCGATATTAATAGGCAGTTTGGTCAATATACACCACGTATTGTAAATACCGATTTAACTTTCTCGAAAATTTCTTCGGTAGATACTACCTACGATAAATATTTTAGATTCGACAGATATTATAATATGCGATGGGATTTAGCCCGATCGTTGAATTTCGATTTTTCTGCAACAAATAATGCAATTGTTGATGAACCGTATGGCGCCTTAAATTCAAAAGCTAAAAAAGATTCTGTTAAACAAAATTTTTGGAAAGGTGGCAGAAATATTATGTATCAACAAAGAACTATTTTAAGTTATACCATTCCGCTTAATAAACTTCCCATTACCGATTTTATTTCGGCAAGATATAGTTACGCAACTTCGTACAATTGGATAGCAGCAAGCAGATTGGCAGTTAGTTTAGGAAATATTATTGAGAACAGTCAAGAAAATAATTTTACCGGCGATTTCGATTTTACAAGATTGTATAACAAATCTAAATGGTTGCGAAATGGCCAATCAATGCCTCGAATAACTTCCTCTCAAAAAAATGGTATCAATAAACCCAATAACAATGCTCCATCTCCCAATCAATCAGCAACTAATAATATTTTAGGAGTAACCATTTTAACGCGAAATGAGGTAATTCATGATAAATATGGAAATAAACTTACAGGAAAAGAAAAGCGAGCAGCATTAAAAAAATGGCGGCAACAAAAAAGGGATCTTCGCTTGGCAAAAAAATTACAAATAGCAAATGAGCCAAAGCAAGTAAGCGATATAGAAAAAGCCGGAATTGGCTTATTAACTATGATAAAGCATGTTGGATTAGAATATGGAGCAAACTATAGAAGCCGCATTCCGGGGTATATGGATAGTACGCAATTTTTGGGTCAAAATTGGAGAAGTATGGAACCCGGGTTAGATTATATTTTTGGTCGCCAACCCGATACCAATTGGTTAAATAGAAAAGCTGCTAAAGGATTAATTACAAGAGATAGTACATTTAATTTATTGTATAGGCAAAATTTTGAACAACGATTTAAATTTACCGCACAAGTTGAACCAATTAGAGATCTAAGAATAGATTTGAATATTGATAAAACATTCTCGAAAGAATATTCCGAATTGTTTAAAGATACCACTAATTCGGGCTTAGCTCAACAACATTTAAACCCTTATGCTACGGGTAGTTTTAGTGTTTCATACATTTCGTTTAATACTTTATTTGGTAAACGAAATCCTAATGAAATAACTTCATCATTTCAAAAATTTGAAGATAATAGGTTAATTGTTTCGGCACGTGTGGCTCAAAAAAATCCATATTGGAATGGGTTGTACACCAATGATGGTTTTGCTTCGGGATATGGAAGGTATTCGCAAGATGTTTTAATTCCGGCTTTTCTTGCTGCATATACTAAAAGTAGTGCTTATACTATTCCATTGTTAAAAGAAAATAATGGAAATATTACTTCAAATCCTTTTAGTGGTATTTTGCCTAAACCCAATTGGCGATTAACTTATAGCGGATTAACCAAAATTCCTGCCTTTGCCGATGTTTTTTCTTCCATAGTTATTACACATGCTTATTCGGGTACCTTAAGCATGAATAGTTTTTCAAGTGCATTAAATTATCAAGATCCATTGCATCGTGGTACACCCGGATTTATAGATTCGGTAAGTGGTAATTTTATTCCTTTTTTCTTAGTACCCAATATTACCATGCAAGAACAATTTTCTCCTTTAATTGGTATTAATGTAACAACCATTGATCAGTTAAACTTAAAATTTGAATATAAAAAAGCAAGGATGATGAGTTTAAGTTTGGTGGATTTTCAATTAAGTGAAACCAATAGTACCGAGTGGACAATTGGCGGAAGTTGGAGAAAAAGAGGATTGAATCTTCCTTTCCAATTACCCTTTATGAATGGGAAAAAATTACAAAATGATCTTACTATTAAATTAGATATTTCTATGCGAAATGATTTAACCACCAATAGTAAATTAGACCAAAGCAATGCCTATGGAACAGGTGGACAAAGAGTAATTATTATACAGCCTGCTATAGATTATGTATTGAATAAT
>JAKAJX010000003.1 GCA_021824855.1 Bacteroidota bacterium
AATTTAATACCTAATCCAATTTGCACATTTCCCTTAGGCATTTTATGGGGGTCTACTATCCAGCTATATACTGCCAATCGAATATCACCAACCCCAAAAGATTGAGTATTATATCGGCCAACATTACTATGCTCGTATAAGGAAGAGCGTGTATTAGATAGTATTGGCAAGTCTACTAATACAGACCATCTTGAATTAATTTTATGCAAAATAGAAATGTCGGTTGCATAACTATGATTAATTACATTATTTCCTAACTCAATTCTTTGCTTTTGTTCGGTAGTACCTACAAAATGTTTATAAGATTTAAAATACCGATTATTAATATTCAGTTGCCATTTACTGCTATCGGTATGGCTCATATTAGTAATACCACCAGTACTTCGTATAGCAACACAACCTTGAGAATATGTTTGGTAAGTAAATAACATAATAATTAATACTGAAATAATCCTTTTCATTGTTGTAAGGTTTTAAATTGATTGAAAAATATGATTGATTGATTGAGAAACGATTGATTAAAAAAGGCCCCCACTGTTGATACAGAGGGGCGATTGTTTATGAACTTATATAAAAAATTTATTAAAATATATTTGAGCAATTGCTATAACCATGCAGTACAATATTGGTACATGCCATCGGCTATATCAAAGCATAGTATATTGCTTTGAAACCACGAAAGATTAGTTTCTTTTTACTATTTTTTCATCTTTAATTTTTGCACTACATAGTCGCCTATTTTAGTGCCTAAGCCATGTGCAATAACATTGGAAGGATAATAATGAATACCTCCATAGAAGCGGCCGAATATATTTTCATTAGCTGCATCTCTAAAAGATTTATACGATCTGTTTTTAATACCAAACTCTAACTCGGTACTATCGGTATAAGGTAAATTATCACCAAATACACTGGTTAAAGATTCGGCAGCAGATGCAGAAATAGTGCAATGTCCGCAGGTATATTCCGGAAATGAAGGTGTTTGTAAATATGGTCTCCAATTGGCATCAAAATAACGGTTAATCACTGTTTCTGGTCTCACGGTATTGTATGTATATTTTGCCCACCAACAGCTAATAAATGCATCAAATAATGCAATACTCGTTTTTGCAAAAGCATATACGGTAGTTGGATAATCGGCTTTACTGTTTTTACATGCAATACCCACAACACTCATCCAATGACCGGAAGGAGAAAATTTCTTACTTCCAAACATGGCATGCCCTGTTACATTTAATTTAAATGCATTATCATCCCAAAAATCAGCAATATGTTTTTGTTCATCGGTTAAACTATCAATAGCATTTTTCTTTATTTGCATTACTTGCTTATAATAATCGCTGTTTTTATCGGTAACATTAAATTTAAATGGAACGGGTGGTGTATATAAATTAGCACTATCTAATACCATTGTTCTAATTTCTTTCCAATGTGGCTCTGTAGCCGGAAAATAACCCGGAGGTGTTGGTACCCAACGGCTTGGATCACTTTCTATTACATTATATTTTTCGGCTCCTCTTGTTTTGGCATAATTATCATTCTTACTCCAATTGATAATTACAGCACTAATTGTATCGGCAAATAATTGTGATGCATTTTCAACATCGCTCGGTAGCCCTTTATCTTTTGCTAAGTTTACAATACTATCTTTATATTGCTTTAAACTTCCTTCAGGAAAAGTAACCGATTCTCCTACTTTTATATATGATAATAATGCAGCAAACTCAAAATCAATAGGCTGCCCTGCTTGCGGCTTCGGCAATTCGGTTAATCCGTGTAATTGACCAGCCAAAGATTGATATTGATTAGGATATCCTGCAGCAATAACTTCATACGCTGCAATAGCAGCATAAGCATAATTGCGAGCAGCAATCATTGGAGGAAAATTATTGCCCATTACAACACTATTTAATTCGTGAACAGTATTGGTAAATAAAATGGGATCATGAACAAAAGTTTTATAGTCACTTTTATTTTTACAAGCGTATAAAGAAGCCACAACTAAGAGGCCTAAAATGATTTTTTTCATTATAATGATTTAAAATTAGATCAATGGAGGAATAATAATTAAAGAAGAAAATACTAAAATAAAACTAACCCATTATGCTTCGGGGGGCTGATCTAATTTCTGCAAGTAAAATAAATTATCAACACTAAACGATAAACTTTGATAAGAATGACCTAATGAAATAGGAGATTGAAAAATATCGAAATAATGATCGCCTATATAATCTTGAACAGATAATTTGGTTAGGTGATGATTATTGGAAGAAGCTGCTTTTTTAGAAGTAGAAAAACTTACAAAATCATTGGCTAATTTAAAAAATTCATCTCTTGCATTGGTTACACTTGTTTTAGCAGTATTAGGCAGACAAAGTAGTTCTAAAGTATCGTTATAAAACCTCCGTTTTACGTATTGATAACTTACTCCTTTTATTTCCATACTTCCACTTACTTTTTCGAATTGAATGGAATTTCTGCCGTAAGGAACACTAAATGGAACTTTAATACTTATTAATTCAGAACTAGAATAATTGTTAATATCAATATTGGCTTGCATTTCATCAAAAGCTTTTGCTTCAAAATAATCGGATATGAAGCGATAGCCCACCCAATTAAACAGCAAAATGCCCAATAGCAGTATAGCAAGAATCTTTTTCAAAATAAGTTACAAGCAGTGAAGGTAATAGTTTCTGTACAAATTTTTTAAAAATTGGTTGAAAAAATATTTTATTTATTCACCACAAACGTTTGCTTTTTAGTTCCAACTCCGGTTATTGTAATCTTTTTCCATTGATTAGGTAAAGCAGATTTCACCTGAACAATTCCATTTTCCGTAATATCTAATCCACCAAATCCCATTAAAACGCTTTGCAATATTCCACCGGCTCCTGTTGCAAAGTAAGGGTTGGTACCTCCTTTCGTTTCTGCAATAACTCTAAATGGTGGGTTTAGGTTAGGCATATACGCATCTTTAAACCATTGATAGGCTTTATTTCCATCACCCAAACGAGCATACAATAAAGTAAAAATTGCTTGAGTCATTGCAGGAGTTCCTTCATTAGGAATACGTTGCTCATAATAAGCGAGATCTTTTTTTATTTGTGCAACATCGGTAATTTCTTTTAAAGGATATGCCAAGAGATTTACATCGGCTTGTTTAATTCCCTCGCCATGATAGGTGGCATGCTCTTTAGTAACCCCATCATCAAATTTTAAAATAGGGATATTGTTGGCAACATGCATCCAATCATCATCTGCCTTAGTATTTAATATTTTAGCGGCATTGGTAGCATATTGTAAAACAGCTTTGGCAGCAGCATTTGTCCATGCATCATTATCTACATTTTCGGCCCATTCATCAGAGGCTACCACATTTTTAATATCATATTTTCCGGGCCCGTTTCTTTCTACTCTGCTTGCCCAGAAATCGGCAGTTTCTTTTAAAATTGGCCAACCTTTTTCTTTTAGCCATTCTTTATCTTGTGTAACACAATAATAATTCCACGCAGCAATACCTACGCAAGCGGTTATATGATGCTCGAACGGGCCACTTAGTGCCCAAACGGGTGTTTCTTCTACTCCACTGGCTGCACTTTCCCATGGAAACATAGCACCTTTATATCCATGATTAAATGCATTACGCTTAGCCGCTTCTAACCGTTCATAACGATACTCAATTAAGCTTTTAGCTATTTCAGGATGTAATACTAAAATGGAAGGATACATCCATAATTCAGTATCCCAAAATACATGTCCATTATATCCTAAACCCGATAAACCCATTGGAGAGGGACTTAATGCTGTTCCTTCTCTTACAAAAGAATATAAGTGATATAACATGCTATGAATATCTTGTTGAGACTGATCATCTCCTTCAATTTCTATATCGCTTTTCCATAATTCATCCCATGCCCGATTATGAAATTGTATTAACCTATCTCTTCCTTCCAGTTTAGCAAAGATGGTCATCCGTTCGGCTTCATTTAATGGATCGTCATTATGAGCCGATGTAATAGAAGAACCGGCAATGCTGTAATGATAGGTTTCTCCTGCATTTAATTTTTTTGAAAACTTCATAAGATGCATATTATTATCCCACATTTCATGAATTACACGAGGCTCTTGACCATGTGACTCGGTAAACAAAAATGTATTAGAAGCACACATTAATAATTTTCCTGTGGGACTTTTAGCCGATGAGGTTAATAAGCTAATTGTTACATGAGGTCTATCTATTTCATTATAATAATTTTGAACATCTTTCAATGCATCTGGGGCTTCCATTACACTGGCGGCTCCAATAACAATATCTTTTTTTGCTGTTATTGTTACATCCATTAATACGGTATAGGGCAATTGCCGTAAAGAATAATAGGTATAAGAAATTGTTGCTTTATCTAAATAATTAAAAGAGGCAGTAAAACTGGCATGGTGCATATCTAACACCTGATTGAAATTAGCAGTATTATTAGCATCCATTCTTTTTCCATCAATTTCTACATACGCATTTAATAAATTAAAACTCCGTAAAAAATTACTTACTCTTCCTCTGCCATATAAATCGTATGCACCGGCCAGTACAACATCTTTTACTTTAAAAGGCTCTGGCGAGGAAACAATACCTATCATTCCATTTGCTACGGTAATGCCATAATAATCGGATGGATTTATTTTATTGGCTTTAATTTTCCAAACATCTACAGAAGTTTGTGAGAATGTTATAGCAGAACTTATCAAAAAGATAGCGAAAAAGAAACATATTTTTTTCATAACAAAATAGGTTCAGATAATTGGCTAAAATACTAATTAATGAGGTGCAAGTGTTTTTAATTTTCACAATTTTTTGAAAGGATATCCCTTATTTTGCACCCTGCATAAATTGAAGTTGTATGAAAAAATGGAGTTTTATTTTTTTGTTAGTGATAGGATTAATGTTTTTAAGTATTTATATTTTAATTCCATCGAAAATAACGGTTGAAGGTGATAGAACAGTTGGCACACCCATTGAAGCAGTAAACAGAATTTTATTAAACAGAGAAGCTGTTGCAAAATGGTGGCCGGGCACCATAGACAATGATTCTGTTTATAGTTTTAAAGGAACTACGTATAGCATTCCGGAAAAGGTTTTATTAAACTTACCAATTACCAATAAAAGCGAATCTTTATCTTCTCAAATTACCTCCTCACCCATTAAGGATGATTCTTGCGGTATTCAATGGGCGTACAATTCTATCTCAACAGATTATAATCCTATTAACCGTATTCATCATTTTTTTAAAGCCAGAAACTTAAAAATACAACTCGATACTATATTAAACAGCCTTTGTGCTTATGTTTCAACTACAAAAAATATTTATGGTTATACTATTACTGAAGGAAGAGTAAAAGATTCATCATTATTATCTACAAAAAAAATGTTTACTCATTATCCCAGTACTGCCGAAGTATATCAGGTGATTGATGGGTTACAAAATTATATTAGTAAAAATGGAGGAATTGAAAAAGAATATCCTATGCTAAATATCACTGCTATAGCTCCACAACAATACGAGGTTATGATTGCCATTCCTATGCTTAGAGATATTCCATCTAACAAAGTATATGTAATTAAAAAAATGATTTTGGGTAAATTATTAGAAACAACTGTTACCGGCGGACCAACAGCTATTGCCAATGGAGAAATTGCTTTAAAAAATTATCTGATAGATTTTCATAGAACATCGCCAGCCATTCCTTTTCAAATGTTAGTAACCAATAGAATGCAAGTATCTGATACCGCTAAATGGATTACTTATGTAAAGTATCCGGTATTTTAAATTTTATTATTTGAGTACTATCATTATTTTTTGCAAGTATAAATGCTTGTTGATGATTAATTGTAATGGGCTGAATATGCCTAACCTGACCTTTAATTGATAATCCATTAATACTTTCAGCATCGAATTTTCCATTTCCTTTATTAATTAAGATGGTGCCATAATCTGCATCATATCTTCCCATCTGAATATTATTATCGTAATAATTTCCCATTAATAAAATATCGGGTAAATTATCTCCATTGGCATCAATAATAACGGCATCTTTATACGTACTTAACTGTGCTTGCCAAGGTAATAATTCGGTAGAGAAATTTAAATTCCCGTGATTTAATAAAAGCGAATTGCCAAAATAATTGGCCGTAAGTAATTGCGATGAAGCAAGTTTTTCGCTTCCAAAAATATCTTGTAAAGATGCTTTAGCAAAATCGGCTGCATACAAATATTTTTTTCTAATAATGGGCATTTGCCTTGTTAATTCATCTTTATTGGCAAATGGAATTTCTTTTCCACTTAAATAATAAGTAAGTATTTGCTCTTTTTTTCCGTTATCATCAAAGTCGTTATAATATACTCGAACCGGTTCTTGGTTAGATGCATGCAAGCGAGAATTTAAACCAAGATTTCCTGCAATTAAATCTATATTACCATCGTTATTAATATCTACTGGCAAAACAAAATTCCACCAACCTTTTTTATCGGTTAAACCTTTTTTAGTGAACGATCCATTATTATTTATAAATGCATCAATACCTCCCCACTCGGTACATACCAATAAATCTTTTTTGCCATCTTTATTTATGTCAAACCAAAGAGCCTGTGTAACCATACCCACTGTGGCTAACTCTTTAGAATATTTTTCTGTTACATCAATAAACTTTCCGGTACCATCGTTTTGCAATAAGTAAGAACGTGGTGTTGTACCATAATCCCATGGCACACATCTTCCACCCAAAAACAAATCAATAAATCCATCCCCATTAAAATCAAACGGCACCACACAAGATTGAGTAGTATAAATATTGGTAAATGCATCTTTTAATGGTGTAAAATGCATTTTACCATCGTTTAAATACACACGAGGCAGTAAGTGCTCATCTTTTCCATAAAATTCATTTCCGCCACTGGCAATTACTAAATCAATATTTCCATCATTATTAACATCCAGCCATTTTGCATCAACATCTTCAAACATGCTATCTAATTGCATTTTGGGTTGTGGAGATTTAATAAATGTTCCATTCTTTTGCTGCAGAAAAATGGCATTATGAAAAGTTTTAGAAGCCCCAATAAATACATCTTCTAATCCATCGTGATTAATATCGGCAACTGCCAATGCAGGTCCTTCCGTAGAAACCATGTGTGGCAATAATATTTCCCTATTAAATTCAATAAAATTATTTTCTTTATGTACATACTGCAATTGGGTTTTTGCAGTAATATCTTCCATAGGTTTAGAAGCCGGTTTGTAATAAGATTTAATTTCGTTGTAATTAAACTGCGGTAAATTTTTTTGATACTTGAATGAAAGTTTTG
>JAKAJX010000110.1 GCA_021824855.1 Bacteroidota bacterium
ATAACCGGTTGAAAAAAATTAGGATCAATTGCAGGAGTATTGATAAATATTTTTTCAGTATTGGTGCAATAAGGTAGTATAGTTAGCTTCATGTCGTTAGACACACAATGAATTAAATCAACTTTTGAAAATAAAGTTGTTAATCCTACTTTTCGCTTCTCATCAAATTGCAATTTTAATTTTTCGGCAGTTCCTCTGCAACTTACCACTGATTTATATTTTAAATGGTCGATAATAGAAAGAAAAGAAACACCTAATCCGGAAAATTCAAAATGAATAATATCTGGCTTTAACTTGGAGAAAAATGCAATGTAGAAATTATCTTTAAACCTTTTCTTAAATTCATTACTTGATAATGAAAATGATTGTACAAGTAAAGCAGGATGTAATACTAACTGTTTAAGTATCGATGCTATGGATGTAGGTAATAGTAAATTGTGAACAGTAACTTGCGAAGATTTAATTGAATAGGCTTCATAGAATGCTCCTACATTCTCCCTTTTTTCACATACTACTTGTACTTTATGTCCATGACTGGCTAATGCGGCTACTTTATTAAGTATAAATGTTTCGCTAACATTTGGAAAACTAACAACTACTATGCAAATTTTCACTTCTTAATTTTTAAATTTATTTCTATGTATATTATCCCATTTTATTAACGAATAAATTGCCCATAAAATCCAACTGTTATCTTGCTTACCTGATTGATGATTTATCAGCATTTGCTGTAACGTTTTTTTATTGAAAAACAATTGCCAATGCAAAGGCATCGTTAATATAGTATTACTTATTTCATTGTATAATTCATGCCGCATCCATAATGCCAATGGAACTGTAAATCCTTTTTTAGGTTGATACACCAACGAATCATTAGTAATAGCTGCCAATATTTTTTTTAAATTATATTTTCCATGTCCATCTACAATACAATCATTATAATTAACTAAGGTACTATAGTCTATTACCTCATTATCTAATAAAGGCACTCGCACTTCTAAACTGTGCATCATACTTGCTCTATCTACTTTCAGTAAAATTCTTTGTAAATGCAAATCAACTTCAACTTTTCTTGTTTTATTCATCAGCATTGCTACATTATTCAAATCGCTACTTTCCGGAATTATTTTATTTAAAAAATAGGGATCTTTTTTTGTTTCCTTTATTAATCTATTCATCCAAAATTCGGCTCCATTAATAAAAATAGATTTATAATAATAATGAATATAATCATCAGTAAATAAATGCCGTTTTAAATAGTGCCGCTCCGAAGGTTGCAATAGCTTTTCTTTTAAAAATCGTACATTCCGCATAGGTAAGCTTTCCTTAAAAGCCAGAGCATGTTGAATAATTTTTTGGTTACGAGGATAACCCCAAAATAACTCATCTCCCCCATCGCCACTTAACACAACGGTTACTTTTTCTTTTGCAATTTTTGATAATAATAAAGTGGGTAAAGATGAATAATCAGCAAACGGTTCGGAATAAGCTTTAAAATTCTCCTCCATCATGTTCAACACTTCTGTATTCTTTATAAAAGTACAATGATGATTTGTTTTAAAAATATTTGCAAAGCTTTGTGCAGCCTCACTTTCATCCATTTCACTGTTTTCAACACCAATTGTAAATGACTGGATATTATTTACTTTATTAACTGCATAAGATGTAACCAATGTGCTATCAATTCCGCCACTCATAAAAGTTCCCAAAGGCACATCGCTTACTAATTGTTGTTCTACACTTTGTTGTAATACTTCACTTAAATTATTGTTATTGTATTTATCTGTTGCAACAGGGTACGCATAATATTCATGAAAACTGATACTTGCATTTAAAGAAACAGTTGCATAATAACCATGTGGAAATAACATGGTATTTTGAATGATACCGGCTTTATCGGGAATATACCCTAAACTAATATATTGTGTAAATGCATCTGCATCAATAGAATTATTTTTACAATAAGGATGATTAATAATATGATCGTACTGAGAACTAAATACAATGCCATCTCTACTCCATCCTATATATAACGGTTTAATACCTACTCTATCCCTTGCTAATAATAATTTTTGTTCCTGTTTATCATAAAAAGCAAATGCAAACATTCCATTTAATTTAGGCAATAACTCTTCGGGTGGCCACTTAATGAGTGCATTTAATAATACTTCAGTATCGGAAGTTGATTTAAATTGAATTCCATCTTTAATAATTGCAGCTTTAAAATTATCCGAATTATAAATTTCTCCATTAAATATAATCACATACCTACCGCATTGAGAATGCATGGGTTGATTACCATAGTGTGATAAATCTCTTATCGATAATCGCACAAAACCCGTATGAAAAACAGCATCATTCCAATTGCCATTAGAATCCGGACCTCGATGATGCATGGTTTCTAAAGCCCAATTAATAAATGCCAATTGACTTTCAGGTTGCTGCTGCTGTAAAACACCTACAATACCACACATGAGTTAATTAGTTATTCTTAAATTTTTCAATAGCTTGCTTATACGTATTTCTATATTTTTCTGTAATGATATCCCACGTATATTGTTGCTGTACTTTTTTATAACCACGCTCGCCCATTGCATTTCGTGTATCTTTTTGTTGAATTAAAAACTTCATTTTATCGCTTAAATCATTTGCATCAAAAGGATTAAATAATAAGCCGTTTACTTCATCATCAATTACACAATTAATTGCTCCAACATTTGCACCAATTACAGGTTTTTTACATGCCCATGCTTCAATAAATACAATTCCAAATGATTCACTGGCCGATGCCGAAACAAAAATATCTATAGATTGAAGTAGATGTATTTTTTGTTGCTCATTGATATTGCTTAACAAAAAAATATTATTGGCACACTCGGTAGTATGTATCATTTTTTTTAACTCGGAAGTGTACCACGAATCGGCTCCGGCAATCACTAACTTGGCATTAGTATATTGTGCTGATAGCATAACAAAAGCCTTAATTAAAATATCTAAACTCTTTACAGGTTCTTGTCTGCCCACAAAACCAAATACCATATCGTTATCATCAATATGCAATTCCTTGCGTAAGTTCAAATTTGCATCATAACCAAAATTATCTATATCCACTCCGCAACCTATTACAGCAATATTTTCTGCAGGAACTTTTAAAGCAATTAACCTATCTTTTTCAAATTGTGTATTAGCAATATACATTTCGGATTGCTGAATTGCAGCGAGTTTTTTTTGTGTAATATCTGTTTGATTGTTTTGAGCAACAAAGTGAATTGCTCCCATAAAAACAAATGGCTTTCTATTACTCTTTCTCCTTAAAGGATAATTCATAAAAGAATAAGCTGAAGACGAACCACAAACTACATCTGCCTCTGTACTATTTAATCGTTTTTTCAGACTGACAGATAACGGTCCATATAATTTTTCAATTACCCACTCGAAACGATAATGAAATATTCTATTTGTAATTCTATTAATCAAACGAAATAAAGGCAAGTGATATCGAATAAAAGGAAATCTTTCAATGTATACCCCATTATAGCTTTCTTTGGGAAGAAGAATTTTTTTATATTTTTTCTTTTCAGAAGCATAAAAAGAATCTATGGTTAATACGGTTACGTCATCGCCATAATTCTTCACCAATCTTTCAGAAATATTTTGAAATAACCATTGTGTTCCACCAATAGAAGGATAATAATTTAAAACTACATGAACAATTTTCATTACGCTATATTTTCTACTTCTTTTTGTAAAACAGCTAGCACACGTTCTGTACACTTTCCATCGGTAAAAGTTATTACTTCCTTTACAACATCATTGCATTTATTAATATAATTTTCGGGGTGTTGTAAAGCATCATTAATACAATAAATTAATTCTTTCCTATTCTTTGCTAATGTTATACCACCAGTTTTGGTAGTATAACTATAATGCTCTTGAGTATAAAACCCTGCTAATGCATGTAATTCGTTAGGATATAATTCATCGTATGCCGGACAAATTTGGGGCTTATGATAGGCACTTCCATCAATAGTCATAGTGGATGCTACATTAACATGAATATCCGTAAAATGCAGTGTGGAGCAAAGTTTCATAATATCTTGATCGGTAATATTAGCATAAGTTAATTTGGAATTGCCTGTCCAAGACAAATCGAAATAAACATACTCGGAAGATAGAATTACTTTTTTCCATCTTTCAATTGTATCTATTGGATGGCAACGAAATAAAATAATCGGGTTTCCTTTTATCAATCCATTTTCCAATGCTTCTACAATATGTTGTAAAAATTGTGGTTCTTGAGGAAATAAACTAACAGGTCCGCCTGCATACAAAATAATTTTTCTATCGGTAATGGGCAATCCAACTAATTGCAACCATGCTTCACGAGATAATAAATATTCCTCTTTTTTATAAAAGTCGAATTGCGGAGCTCCTACAATAGTAATATTTGCATCATTTTGAATAATAGCTTCCGTATAAATTCTTCGCAACTCTGCATCGTTATATTTATTCCAAACCATATAACAATCGTAGTTTACAGGAATCCATCCACGCTTAACAATATTATCGAATGATAAAATAGAAGTAATCATTTTTTTATTACTCGCTTTTGCGGCACGTAAAAAAACATCTTCCTGCGTATGAAAAGGAGTTACAGAAAAAACTGCATCAATGTGTAAGCGTTGTACCAAATCAATCATCTCGTTATAATTGGTATCAGTCTGTAGCAATTTTTTTTCGAGTGATTGCAATTGGAAAAGATATCCGGGAATATATAATTTGAATACATTAAAATATTCTCGAAGTCTATTTTTAATTACTTTTTTTAATGGCTTAAATTTTTCGAGATAACGTGGTTCAAAATTTTTTGAATAACTTTTTAGTTCAAAGTATCTAAACCAATAATCTAATTTATACCTAAGATTGGCATATTCATTACTCTTAACAGATTCTGCAATTAGGTGTACTTCAAAACCTTTATCCTGTAATTCTTTTATTAAATCTTCCTGATTCCAGAAAATACAAATTACCGGTTCTGCAAAAGTTTTTATTTGCTCAAGTAACCCGGTTCGTATAATATATCTGATAGAAAAACTAAAACTAATTGTTATGGCAATTCGCTTTTTTACCTGCATGAAATATCGTTAACAATCTTTACTGTAAAGAATAAAAGTGTACATCAACTATTCATCAATTTTCCATTCGTGATAAATTAAAACTCCATCACGCATAGAATCTAACATTTTTCCCGTTGCATAATAATCGCCTTTTTCTACATCAATTGTAATAATATCTTCAATGTAATCTGTAAATTCAAAATCGAACTTAAAAGACAAATCAATAAAATATCTTCCGGCCATTAATGGTAATTTGGGAATATTACAAATTATATAGCCTTCGTTTTTTAGTTTAATGATGCCATTGTATGCAACACGTGTTAATAAATTAACTACCGGCAATTGTAAATTATTTTTAATTAAGAGGTTTATTACAGGATTGATTGGCTTGGCAAAACATTCATAATAAATTTTGATATTTAAATTCATGCCACTTTCTAATACAGCAACTTGCTCCATCTTATCGTTTAAAAATTCAATACCGGTGGCTTTAAATTTTCCATTGCCGCTTCTTTTCATTTCATCAACACGTAATTGATTTTCGGGTTTAGCTGTATTATTTTTTAAATAAAAATCAACCACTTCGGCTGGGTTACCATCGGCAATAACTTTTCCTTTTTGCAATAATAAAGCCCGAGAACATAAGTTTTTAATAGCAGCCATATCATGCGATACAAACAAAACAGTTCTGCCTTCGGTACTGGCAATTGAATGCACTTTTCCCAAACATTTTTTTTGAAATTCTGCATCGCCTACTGCCAATACTTCATCGATAATTAATACTTCAGGATCAAGATGAGCAGCAACGGCAAAAGCCAATCGCACTTTCATTCCACTGCTATATCGTTTTACGGGTGTTTCTATAAATTGTTCTATTCCCGAAAATTCAACAATATCATTGTATCGAGCATCAATTTCTTTTTTTGTTAATCCAAGTATTGTTCCGTTAAGATAAATATTTTCTTTGCCTGTTAAATCGGGATTAAAGCCTGTGCCTACTTCTAATAAACTGGCTACGCGACCATAAATTTCAATTTTTCCCTCGGTTGGTTCTGTTATATGCGATAATAGTTTTAGCAGTGTACTTTTACCCGCTCCGTTTTTACCAATAATTCCCAACACTTCTCCTTCATGCACCTCAAAAGAAATATGTTTATTAGCCCAAAAAACATCATCGCCTTGAGAATTGCTATTTAATTTTTTTAGGCTGGTTATGCGTTTAAAGTTGATAAAAGGATATTGTACTGTTCGAATGAAAGATTCAACCAAAGTTTTGTCTTTGTTTCTTTTTAATCCTATGCGATATGCTTTAGATAAATTGGTAACTTTTATTGCAATTTGTTTAGCCATTATTCATTTTAAATTTTATCTGCTAAAATCAAATCTATAAATTCTCTTACAGCACCATCGCCTCCGCTTTTTTGCAACTGAATAATTCCGGGTATTGCTTTTACGGGTGGTAAAGCATTAGCAGGACAAGCAGCTAAGCCTACTGCTTGTAAAAGTTCAATACAATTAATATCATCGCCAATATATGCTGCTTCTTTAATACTAATACCTTCTTTTTCACAAATTTCTAATGCAGCTTCCAATTTATTGCCAAAACCTTTTCCTTGATATAGATAATCCATTTTAAGTTTTGCTGCCCTTCGCTCAACAATTTTTGTGTTTTCGGTTGTAATAATACCTCGTTTAATTCCTTTTTCTTTTAACAACATTAAGCCCATACCGTCGTGTGTATTAAACTTTTTAAACTCATCTCCACTTTCTGTATAATACATGCCTGCATCGGTTAATACGCCATCAACATCGGTAAGAAATAATTTTATTTTCATTGAATATTTTTGTTGATTAAAGATATTATAGTTGAAGTGTGCGACGCAACAACGGTTGAGTAGTGTGCATTGGCCGGTTACACTATATCGGCAAAATATTTTTCTGTTTTTTTAAAATACCACGCACCACTTATAAATAAGGCAATAGCACTTATATAACTTATCAATAGTAAGTTCCATGGAATGGATGCATTGGCAGAAAAACAATTTCTAAATCCTTCTATTGCACCAACCATTGGATACATTGCATAAACCCGATACCATGTATTGCCTAAAGTATGCAACACTTTTGAAGCCGGAAATGCAACCGGAGCTATATACATTAATAATGGTAACATGAAGGATAATGCAAATTTAAAATCGCGATATTGAATGGATAAG
>JAKAJX010000193.1 GCA_021824855.1 Bacteroidota bacterium
CTTTATAATTATATAAAATACGAGCTAACCCGGATACCGTTGTATACTCACTTTGATTGGAACTGGCACTTGTGTTTGCTTGTGTAATCCATGGTCCGGAACTCATATACCAAAATCTGGGATCATTGGGAATGGGTAAATCTGCGGGACTGGTACCTTGAACAGCGGTTGCACTTCTATTAAAGTTACCAAAGTAATAGGTTGTAAAACCACCCGTTGCAGTGATATTATGGTCTCCAAATTTTCTTTTAAAAGTAAGTACATAATCTTGTTGAAATTTTTTCCAATCGCTATTGGTTTCTGATAGGCTGGTTTGTTGCCTAAATAGTGTAGGCGAGTTGGTTAAAGGATCGTAATAATAATATAAAGGAGCATAAGAACGGCTACTAACTTGGCTAATATCGGCATACCAAGTTGCTCTAAAATTAAAATACTTTAAAAAATTAATATCGGTATATACACTTCCTACATATCGGTATTCTGTACTTTTGGTTTTATCCCATTCATTTTCCAAAATCAATAATGGATTAACTACTCCCGAATTTTGCAATGCAGCATCTAACCCGGAATAAATATTGGCATTTATTGTATTTCCACCATAAGGGTTTTGTACCTGAAATTGTTTAGGTTGTGCCGAAACTTGTGGCATTACTTTTCTGGCTGCATCTAATACCCATGAGGCACCATAAGGATTATTGGTACGAGATGTATTAAAGTTTACTCCTAATTTAATAGAATTATTAACCTTAAATTCATCATTAAAATTGAGTAATAATTTTTGTAATTGCTCGTGCTTAATTATTCCTTGATCTTGAATATAACCTACGCCAAAATTAAATCTGTTATTTTGAGAGCTTCCAGAAATGCTTAAGTTACTGTTACTAAAATTGCCTGTTCTGGTTACAGCATCTATCCAATCGGTATTAGACGTTAATGCCGAATAATTGGGGGTTGGCACATTATTATTGGCATTTTCTTCGGCAAATAATGTATTAAACTGACTGGCATTGGCCATTTGAATTTTATCAACTAATTTTTTATAGCCGTAGGCTGTATTAAAATTAATAACTGTTTGTCCGGCTTTGGCTTTTTTGGTTGTAATGGCAATAACACCTGTTGCACCTTTTACCCCAAATATTGCTAAGGAAGAAGGATCTTTTAAAATTTCTATTGATTCAATATCATTAGGATTTAAGTAATCGATATTATCGTTAAAAATACCATCTACCACATATAATGGATGTACATTACCAATACTTACTGTACCACGAATACGAATATCCGGAGCCTGACCCGGTGTACCATTATTTACCACATATAACCCTGCTACTTTACTTTGCAAAGAAGCAATAGGATTGGCGTTGGGTTTATCTGCTACTTCTTTTCCCGCAATTTTAACAATAGAACCCGTTAAGTCTCTTTTATTGGCATTACCATAACCAATAACTACCACTTGATCTAATACTTTTTCAGATTCTTTTAATTCAATATCTACTTGTTTTCGGCCGTTTATTTGTATTTCGGTTTCAATATATCCAACCGATGAAATAACTAATGTTGCATTATCCGGTGCTACTATAGAAAATCGTCCATTTACATCGGCCGATGTAACAACGGTTGTTCCCTTAACTCGTATGGTGGCAGATGGAACACCATCTCCATTAGCACCTACTACTCTTCCCGTTATTTTAATATCTTGAATTATTGTGTTATCTTTTGAAGACAATACAATAAGATTATTGCTTAAAACTTTATACGTTAAATTCGTTCCCGTTAACAGCGTATTTAATACCTCTGTTACAGATTCGTTTTCAACATTTACATTTACTTTAGGATTGGTTGCAGAAACAGCATCATCGTTGTATAAAAAGCGACATTTACTTTTTTTCTCAATTTGAAAAAGCACTTTTTTTAGCTCAACATCCGATAATTTAAGGGTAACTTTTGATTGTGAAAATCCTTTAGCTGAAACCTGCACTAGCGAGATTAACAGTATTGCAATCGTTAGTTTCATAAGAAGCAGTACTTTAAGAATGCCTGTTTGTGAAAAAGCACTCACTTGGTTAGTTTTTTTCATACTTTTATTGTCTAAGGTTAAATAATAAGAAAACTATATTCCCTCAGAAAGAATGTTAAGTTTTCTAAATAATCCTTGGCGGGAAGTGTTGGCGCACTTTCCGTTTTTTTTAAGCAGTATTGTGGTAGTTTTTATTCATGCGTTTTTATTTAGTTATTATAATGCTGTTTTTATTATTTACAAATTTGAAGGGTGTTGTAAGCTGAAGTGCTTCTAATGCTTGATCAATTGTTTCTTTTTCAAAAGAGCCTGTTAAATGGGCTTCTTTTAATTTTTCATTGGAAATGATAATGCTTATTCCATACCATTTTTCCATTTTACGGGCAACTTCTTCAAATGTTTCTCCTCTAAAAATTAATTTATTTTCTATCCACGATGTTTCTACAACAGTGCTATCCACCGGCTGATAAGTAAGATGACTAATAGCTACAATAGGCTCTTTTGCAGCAATAAATTCTTGTTTGGCTTTATTTAAAGCAATGTTTTTTGATTGAATAACCTGATCGTTAATAAGTGTTAATTTTTCATTGGGTTTAAGGTAAATTTTTTCCTTGTACCTGTCTTTTAATGTTACTTCTATGCTTCCTCTCAATAAACTTGTTTCCATTTTATTTTCATCCGGATAGCATCGTACATTAAAAGCAGTGCCTAATACTTTAATATCCATTTTTGATGTATGAATAATAAATGGTTTTTCGGCATTGTGGGTTACATCGAAAAAGGCTTCTCCTAATAAAGCAACTTCTCTCAATTTATTTCCAAAATTATTATCGTACGATAGTTTACTGCCGGCATTTACCCATACTTTGGTGCCATCGGGTAATACCACCGTTGTTTTAGAGCCATATTTAGTGGTAATTTCACTTTTTTTGGCAACTGCAGTAGTTGCGGCATCAGCTTGTTTAGAGTTAAATTTACTATAAAATAATGCAGAAATTAAAACAATTGTAAAGAACGAAACTGCAGCAATAAGGGTTGTATTGCTTTTTATCCAACTTTTTTGAGTATATTTTTCATTACTTTCATCCACTTCAATTAAATGCTCATCTTCTACTTTAAATCCATCAACATTTACTCCTAAATTTTGCATTTTTTGGGTTAATGCTTTAAATTGATGCTCTGCATATTGACGATTGATAGGTATAGGATGCCTCCATAAATCTTCCATTATTTCTAAAGAATAGGCTTCTTCAGCATGCTGTTGTAAACATTTTTGTAACTCAAGTAATTCTAATTCAGAAGCTTCCCCCGATAATTTGCGGGCAATTAATTCCCAAATTTTCTCTTTTGCAGTATTAGACATCAGGATTATGAACACAAAAAATCAAAAAATCTACTAAACCAATCTTAACATTTTTTTAAATAGGCGATTTATTTTCTTTTTTCAAATCAAAATTAATTGCCTTCCCTATTTTTTTTACGGCAATTGCCATTTGGCTATCGATTGTTTTTATAGAAATATTGAGTAGTTGCGCAATTTCGTTATACTTTAAATTATCTTCTTTGGCCAATTTAAAAATAAGCTTACACCTTGGAGGAAGCATATTGATAGCAACATTAATTCTATTAATTAGCTCGGAAGTAATTAAAATTTGTTCGGGATTGTAGTTTAAAGCAGAGGTAACAACATTTATATCATCTAACGATAAAACATTTTTTCTGTAATGCCTCGATAAGTAATTTAATGCGGTATTTTTTATGCTGATGTATAAATACAATTTAAAATTTTCAACCGCAATTAACTGCTCTCTATTTTGCCAAATTTTAATAAATACATCGGAAACAATTTCTTCGGAGAGTTCTTTGTTTTTAATAATAGATTGGGCAAACTGAAGTAAATGAGGCATTAATGCCATATATAGCTGACCAAATGCCTGTTCGCTGCATTCAACTGATATTCTTCTATGAAGAGCTTTTATTTCTTCATTACTCAACATATGGCAAATAGTTGGCTCGTTTAGTTAAAAAAATCTAAAAATTGTGGCAGAACAAATCTATGAGAGAATTTTTAATTTATTAGCTGCATCGGGAATATTTTTATGGAACCGGATCTGGACCATGGCCTCCCCATGGATGGCAAGAAGAAATTCGTTTGATTGCCAACCAGCCTCCTTTAAATAATCCATATTTTTTTAGTGCTTGGATGGTATATTCTGAACAAGTGGGAATATACCTGCATTTAGGTCCTAATGCAGGAGAAATAATGTATTGATATATTTTTACCAATAATATTATTGGATAACTAAGTATTTGTAATAGAAGTTTCACTTAATTGCTTTATCAATTTATCAATTATAACGGGCATTTTACTTTTTAATAACACATGCGTTGGCATTACCTTATCAATGTATAAAAAAAATATAGAAACGTTTTTTTTATTACCATCAATAAAATCAACCAAAGGCATTTTATTAACTCTATACGTTTCTCGTAATAACCGCTTAATTCTGTTTCTTTCAACTGCTTTTTTAAAATTTCTACTACTTACGCCTACGCCTATTTTAATGTTTATAGCTTCCGGTTTTTGATTTTCAATAAAAAATATTTTTACAGGAAAAGTGGTAAAATACTTTCCGGTAGCAAATAATTGAGCTAATTGTTTGCGACTTTTTAATTTTTCTTTTTTACTAAATGAAAATTTTTTTAACATAAAAAATCCCGCCAATGGCGGGACAAATTATACATCTTTTTCTATGTAAAGATAAATTTCTATTTTAATCCTTTTTCGTCTGAAATAGTTAGTTTCTTACGACCTTTCGCTCTGCGACTTGCCAATACTTTACGGCCATTAGCAGTTTGCATACGTTTACGAAAACCATGTACCGTTTTACGACGGCGTTTATGTGGTTGAAATGTACGTTTCATAATGAATTAATTTTTACTAAACCCAACAATTTAATTTCAACTTAACAGTGGCCACCATACCACAGTTTTGTGAAAGGACGGCAAAGGTAAGGGTTAGCAATTAAAATAGCTATTTTCAAATATTATTTTTTTGGAACCGAAAATTGTAGCTTCTGCCACATCCTTATTACAGAAGAGATTGGTACATTATTCTTCCGGAATATTTACATGTTTAGATTGAATGGATTTCTCGAAAAATATTCCGGCATGCTTATTAAAATCATCTACCGAGTCGGTTGTAAAAAAATTGGTTTCGCCGGTTTTGGTACAATTAATTTCAATTTCAGGATGGCGGTTGAGGTACCTTTTTAAACTTTCAGCAACAATATTACCCTGAGAAATAATTTTTATGTTAGTGGGCAAATACTGCATTATTTTACTAATCAATAAAGGGTAATGGGTGCATGCCAATAATACGGTATCGATATTAGAAGATTGATGCAATAAATTATCTAAATGCTTTTTCACAAAATAATCTGCTCCTGCCGATAAATGTTCATTATTCTCTATTAACGGAACCCACATTGGGCAAGCCTCTTGAAATACTTTTACCTTGGGAAAAAACTTTTCGATTTCAATAACATACGATAAGGATTGTACTGTACCTGTAGTACCTAAAATACCAATATGCTTGCTGCTGGTTAAATTGCCTATTATTTCGGTTGTGGGGCGAATTACACCTAATACTCGTTTTGAACTACCGAATTGATGTAAATCGTTTTGTTGAATAGTTCTTAAAGCTTTTGCAGATGCTGTATTACATGCTACTATTACCAACGGGCATTCTTGCTTAAAAAACCATTGCAAACATTGTAAGGTATAATGATACACGGTTTCAAAAGTTCTGGAACCATAAGGAGCCCTTGCATTATCACCCAAGTACAGATAATTGTATTGAGGTAATTCTTTAATAATTTCTTTTAAAACGGTTAATCCGCCATAACCACTATCAAAAATGCCTATTGGTCCTTTTGCTTGCATAATACAAAAATAAGAACCATCACGCAGAAGCATGATGGTTCTATGTATAATTTAGTGAAACAGATTAATGTTTTACCGGAGTTGTTTTAGCAGGTGTTGGTTTTGAAGCAGAAGTTGTTCCTACTAAAGTTTTAATTTGATCTTGAATTTCTTTGGGTAATGGAATTCTTAGTTTGTCTAATACACGAAGTGATAATTCGCTTGATTTAGCCGGATCAACCCAAACAATTGCATCTGGTTTTAATACATGCGTATATTTTTGTTCAGTAATTACTTCTTGTAAAGCAGCATACACTTTTTCTAAAAAGGGTTTTAATAATTCTTGTTGTTTTTGTTGTACCATTTGTTGCTGATACTGCTGCCAGTTTACAACTTTATACGTATGTTGTGTAATTTCTTTTTGCATAATACTTCTCAAACTGGGGTTCATGGTAGCCGAATCTCTTTTAAAAATACTGTCTTTACGTTTTAATTCACTTAATTCATAATCGTATTCTGTTCTCAAGGAATCATTCACGTATTTATTTAAAAGTGTATCAACTTTTTGAATTCCGGGCATTAATCCAAGAATTTGTTGGTCATCAAAAATTCCAATTTTAACTTGAGATTGAGCTCTATTGGAGAATGAAAGGCTTACTGCAAAAGCCAAACAAACTACTACAACTTTTTTCATTGTGATTGTTTTAATTTTTATATTATTCGTATTTAGTTTTTAATACCTAATGCCATTAATACTTCGTTACTTTTATCCAATTTTGGGTCGGCAAATATAACAGTAATTCCTTCACTTTTATCCAATATAAAATCATAAGCTTTGGCAACAGCAATTTTTTGAATAGCGTTGTACACTTTATCTTGTATTGGTTTTATTAAGGTTTGGCGTTGTTTAAATAAATCGCCATCGTAGCCAAATCTTTTCTTCTGTAATTCTCTAACTTCTTTTTCTTTATTAAACAATTCTGTTTCTCTTTTCTTTTTTAATTCATCGCTTAACATATATTGCTCCGCATCATAATTTTTATACATATTGTTTAACTCGGCTTGTTTGGCATCAATTTCTTTTTGCCATTGCTCGCTTATTAATTGAAGTTTGTTATCAGCATCTTTATATTCGGGCATTTTATTTAAAATATACTTTGTATCTATAACTGCATATCGTTGTGCATTAACAATAGAGCAGGAGATAGTAAAGAAAAATGCAATTAAAAATAACTGTTTCATTGTATAGATTTTTATTGAAATTAGGCTTAAAAGATACTGAAATT
>JAKAJX010000167.1 GCA_021824855.1 Bacteroidota bacterium
TACTCTTAGCAGCCGCGATCATTTTAAAAAGAATAATTCTTAAAAATTGATACTGGCTATAAAAAAATTAAAATTAACCTTACTGATATATTATTTTTGCCACTAAATTTTAATTATGGCAAAAGTGAAAATTGGCATAGTGCAAATGTCTTGTACTTCTAATGTGCAAGAAAATTTCAACAAAGCGATAGCTCAAATTAGAATAGCTGCAACTAAAGGTGCTCAAATAGTTTGTTTACAAGAGCTATTTACATCGCTCTACTTTTGTGATGTAGAAGATTATAATAATTTTAAGTTAGCAGAATCTATCCCCGGACATTCAACTACTATTCTAAGTTCCGTAGCAAAAGAATTGGGTGTAGTAATTATTGCTTCCCTATTTGAAAAAAGAACCGAAGGCATTTATCATAACACAACTGCTGTTATTGATGCCGATGGAGTTTATTTAGGTAAATACAGAAAAAATCACATCCCGGACGATCCTGCTTTTTACGAAAAATTCTATTTTACTCCCGGCGATTCGGGTTATAAAATTTTTAAAACTAAATATGCAACTATTGGTATTTTAATTTGCTGGGATCAATGGTATCCCGAAGCTGCAAGAATTACCGCTTTAATGGGAGCAGAAATTTTATTCTATCCTACAGCTATTGGCTGGGCTACAGCACAAAACGAAGCTACTAATATGGAACAATACAATGCATGGCAAACTATTCAACGAAGTCATGCTATTGCTAATGGAGTACACGTTGTAAGCGTTAACCGTGTTGGATTTGAACAAAATGGCTTAATGAATTTTTGGGGAGGAAGTTTTGTTAGTAATCCCTTCGGAACTCTTTTGTATAAAGCTTCACACGATAAAGAAGAAACAGAAGTTGTAGAAATAGATACCCAACAAACAGATTTTTATAGAACACATTGGCCTTTTATGCGTGATAGAAGAATTGACACTTATCAATCCATTACCAAACGATTTATAGACGAAGAATAATGCAATTAACACCAAAACAATTGGGATACTTTTTTCCTGCAGAATGGCATCCCCATACAGCTACATGGCTAAGTTGGCCACACAAAGAAGCCAGTTGGCCAGGAAAAATTAATACCATTTTTGAACCCTACTGCAAATTTATAAAAGCAATAACCGAGGGTGAAAAAGTTTGTATTAATGTTGCTAATGATAACATGAAAAACTCTGCTATAGAGCATTTACTACAGCATTCTATTAATTTAAACAAAATTGAATTTTATACGCATCCAACAAATGATGCATGGTGTAGAGATCATGGACCCGCATTTATCATTAATCAAAAAGAAAATAAAAAAGCGATTATTGATTGGAATTATAATGCATGGGGAAACAAATATCCGCCTTATGATTTAGATGATATTATACCAACTTTAATAGGCGAAAAATTACAACTTCAAGTATTTAAGCCTAACATTATTATGGAAGGAGGATCGGTTGATTTTAATGGTGCCGGCACATTAATAACATCTACCGCTTGCTTACTCAACCCAAACCGTAACCCTCAATTCAATCAATCAGAAATAGAAAATTATTTAAGCAATTATTATGGCGTAAATCAAATTCTATGGGTTGATGAAGGTATAATAGGAGATGATACAGATGGACATATTGATGATACGGTTCGCTTTATTAATGAAGATACCGTACTTGCAGCCGTTGAAGAAAACTTAACGGATGATAATTATTTTTTATTGCAAAAAAATTTAAAGCAACTGCAACAAATGCGTTTATTAAATGGCAAGCAATTAAATATTATTGAGTTGCCTATGCCTTCTAATCCTATTGTTTGGGAAAATCAAAGGCTACCTGCATCGTATGCTAATTTTTACATTGCCAATGCCATTGTTGCCGTACCCACTTATAGAGATATGAATGATGATAAAGCACTAAGTATTATTGAAAGATGTTTTCCAAATAAAAAAGTTATTGGCATAGATTCTACCGATGTAATTTGGGGTTTAGGAAGTTGGCATTGCCTTAGCCAACAAGAGCCGGAAATTATTTAATTGATAATTTTAGTAAAACTAATTTATGACTAAAATTTCTACACCCATTGCGGGATGCATGCGATGGGGAAAATGGGGTGCAAACTTTTCTACTGCTGATTATAGAAAAATGATTGAATCATGTATTGAAAACGGTATTTCAACCTTTGATCATGCAGATATTTATGGTGAGTATACCACCGAAGAAGAATTTGGCAATGCTCTTAAACAATCTTCTTCATTACGCCTACAGATTGAAATAATTTCTAAATGTGGCATACAAATGATGAGTGAAAACAGAAAACATCATCAAATAAAATCGTACAACACGTCTAAACAACACATCATTCAATCCGTTGAAAATTCTTTACAAAATTTTGGAACAGATTATTTAGATGTTTTATTGATTCACAGACCAGATCCTTTATTAAATCCACAAGAAGTAGCAGAAGCAATTGAACAACTAAAAAAACAAGGAAAAATAAACCATTTCGGAGTTTCAAATTTTCTACCACATCAGGTTAATGCATTAAAAAAGTTAGTGCAAATTGAATACAATCAAATGGAAATTTCGCTTTTTCATTTAAAGCCTTTTTTAGATGGATCATTGGATAATTGCATCGAAAAGTCAATTATTCCAATGGCATGGTCGCCATTAGGAGGTGGAATATTCAACGATGATAATCATCCACGTTATAGAAGTATTTATACAACAACAACAGAATTAGCAAAAAAATATCATACAAGTATTGAGGCAATAATAATAGCATTTTTACATACACATCCATCAGGTATTTTGCCGGTTATTGGCTCTACAAAACTCGATCGCTTATTACAGGTAAAGCAAGCATATAGCATTCATCTTACGAGAGAAGATTGGTTTAAATTATGGATAAGCTCAACGGGAGAAGATATTCCTTAATATTAATCGTTATCTTTTTCTTTCTTATTATTAAGTTTTACAAAAGCTGCACGAGTGGGAGATGGTGCCGATTTTCCTTTTAATCCTTGCCATAATACTTCATTAAACAAAAAATCAGGAACATTATCTTCATGAGAAAAATCGAATGCATTACTATCCATCGAGGCTTTATTAATTGCTTTATTTTTCTCATTTAAATTTACGGTTTCGGGTAAATAATTAAAAGAAGAAAAATTAGCATTGGGTGTAAAGCTACGCCACATAGGCATTGCAGCAGCATCGTACTGTGTCATTGGAGGCATACCCAATATTAATTCAATTGTTCTAAGAATAGAGGTTGTTGAATACATGGTATGATCTACAAATTTTCTTTTTATAAACGGACTAATTATATATGCGGTACTTCTGTGTGCATCCACATGATCGGCTCCATTTTGTGCATCATCTTCAACAATAAATACGGCAGATTCTTTCCAAATACTTGATTTACTTAAATAATCAATAAACATTCCAACAGCCAAATCGTTATCAGCCACATGAGCATAGGGTGTTAATTTACCTACACGTAATCCTTCTGTATGATCGTTACCAAACCTAATGGTATTAAATTGAGGAACAGCATTTAAAGCAAGTAAAGAATCAAAATCTTGTTTCCATTGAAAGAATCTTGCTGAATCTTTAAAATCCAAATCCCATCCTGTATAATAATTACACATATTATTTTTTACAGATGGAATATTTGGCTTATAATCATCTGCAAATTCGCCGTAGGTTCTATAAGAAACATGATTTCGTTTGCATAAATCCCAAATAAATCCATTTTTATTATTAGCAATAGCTCTTTTTCCTTCAGCATCATAATCGCCTCCTCTTCCACCGTAATAAGTTGGCCATGTTTTTTCCAAATAATCGGTAGCATATCCGCCCATACTCCAATTATGGCCATCAGCACTAACTTCTGCATCACAATAAAAATTATCTAATAATACAAATTGCTTTACAATTGCATGCTGATTAGGCGTATACCTTTCTCCAAACAATAATAAACTGGTATCACCATTTCCGCCGGGCACATCACTTAATACTTGATCGAATGTTCTATTTTCTTTAATAATATAGAATATATGTTTTATGGGAGAGGATGTTCCAACTTTCATGGGTATCGGGTTTCCGCTTTCGCCTGCCGCATTAAGTTCTTTATTTTTTGAATACGGTGTATTATGATATACTGCTTGAGAATAAATGCTCAATTGCTTATCAGTAGGCTCATTAATAATACTTAATGTGCCTTTAAATAGCCCTGCTATATATTGAACTTCTTTTGGCTTTTGATTATCGCTTTGCCTGTAAGATACCGTTTGCTTATTTCCAAATGGATTAGGCCCAAGGGGATTAGGTAAAGATGTAAATCCTTTTCCATTGGAAACAAAAATCTTATTTCCCACTACTTTTACATTTGTTGGATACCATCCAACAGGAATAAACCCTTTAGCTTTACTTTTTCCTATTTCACTTATATCAAAAACCGCTAAACAATTATTATCTGCATTGGCAATATATAAAGTTTTCTCATTACTACTCAATGCAACACCGTTACTAGTAGAACCGCTTGGTGCATTAGGATATAATGCAGCATTCAATGTTTCTATCACTTTGTTTTTAATTACATCAATAACAGAAACAGAATTATCGTTGGCATTTGCCACAAAAAGATATTTTCCATTTTTAGTTATACATAATTCGTTAGGGTTATCTCCAACATTGATCGAATCCACAATAGTTTTTTTGGCAACATTGTAGAATAATACTTTATCTCCACCCCAAAGAGAAATATATAATGTTTTATTATCGGGCGAAATAAGACAGGTATAGGCCTCTGCTCCTAAATATATTTTATTTGTAACAATTTTAGTTTTTAAATTAACTGTGTACAAACAATTATCATCTTTTGTTACCACATATAACTCTTTATTAGCTTCATTAATCTCTATTCCTGCAGGAGAAATTTTATTGGGTAAGCCTTTTCCTAAAATAATACTATCTACTTTTATTAGCTGTTTATTTTTATTAATGGCATATTTCCAAATAATATTATCATTTCCTCCGGAAGCAAATAAATATTGATCATCGGCACTAAACTTTAATCCATACCAACTTTTAGGAATAACTATGTTAGATAATTCTTTATTCGATACAACATCAACCAATTGAATAGTTTGAACACTTTGTCCATTATTGGTAACTGCTAATAATTTTTTATTATTACTAACTGCAATATTCAATGGCAAATCGCCAAGTGCTATACTTTTGCCTACAGGAGTAAGGCTCCAACCATTGGGAAGTTGAATTCTTTTGGCCTCAATTTGTTGTAGTTCTTGAGATAAAAGATGAATGGAAATAATTAATAAAAATATTGACAACAAGAAATTTTTCATGCTAAGAAATTTTTGTAAAACTATGTAAAGAATATTCGCAATAAAAATTTCTTACTGTTTTACTTAAATAAGATCCAATTTAACTGCATCAATATCTAAAAAGAAATTTGCGAGGTAAAACTGTTACTTTAATTGAATCTGCAAATTTTAATTCTCCATCTACTTGAATTGGTAATAACATTTCAGCATTAATCTCAAATAAATGACCTCGTTCGTGTATCACAAAAGGCAAATGCAAATGTTTACCTTTTTCTATTACCGGTAAAAACCGCAATCGCTTTATTATAGGAAGTTTGCTTATTAAAACCATATCCAAAACACCATCATCAATTTTTGCAGGTGGTGCAATATGAAATCCTCCTCCGGCTTTTGGCGAATTATTTATCATTGCTAATAAAAATCTTTCATTGCGATAATTTTTAGCCGATCTTATAGTAATTCTCTTTTCTCTAAATGAAAATATGTTTATTAAAACAGCAATTAAATAACCAAAATGACCTCCTATAAACCTTATAGCTGTCATTGCCCTTAACACTTCGCCATCAAAACCAATTCCTAAACAATTTAAATAAAGCATATTATTAAACCTTCCGGCATCAACATATTTTGGAGAAGTAACTATAACTTTCTTAAAAATTTCTTGATTGGATAAATTTCCATATAGCTGAGTAGCAAAATCGTTTCCTGTTCCACCTTTAAATAATACAATAGGAATTAAACAATGGGGATATTTATTAATGAAATAATTAATAGTACCATCTCCTCCTACTACCCAAACATCTGTAAATGTGTCTAAAGAAGAAGGCCAATTATCATTAAATAATTGAAAATCAATTTTTTGGGAATCTAATTGATTGGTTGCCCAACTAATAAAATGCGAGATATTCTTTTTTCCGGCTTTTTGATTAACTAAAAAAGCAATTTTGGCAAACATCATTCGATAAAAGTAAATAAAAAAACCCCACAAAAAATTGTGAGGTTTAAAAAATACGGCAGCTACCTACTCTCCCAGGGACAAAACCCAAGTACCATTGGCCATGAGGGACTTAACTTCTCTGTTCGGAATGGGAAGAGGTGAACACCCTCGGCAAAACCACCATAAAAAATTAGAGCATTACACTCATAATAAGTTCATATTGGGAAGGATAATATTACAAAAAAATAAAGCATACGGGTAATTAGTACTACTTGGCTTTGCTGTTACCAGCTGTACACCTATAGCCTATCAACGTCATCGTCTTTGACAACCCTTAAAAGTAAACTCATCTTGTGGAAGGTTTCACGCTTAGATGCTTTCAGCGTTTATCCTGCCCGTACATAGCTACTCTGCATTGCACCTGGCGGCACAACAGATTCACCAGCGGTACGTACGACCCGGTCCTCTCGTACTAAGGTCATGTCCACTCAATTTACTAGCGCCCACCACAGATAGGGACCGAACTGTCTTGCGACGTTCTGAACCCAGTTCACGTGCCACTTTAATCGGCGAACAGCCGAACCCTTGGGACCTTCTCCAGCCCCAGGATGTGACGAACCGACATCGAGGTGCCAAACCTTACCGTCGATATGAGCTCTTGGGTAAGATCAGCCTGTTATCCCCGGAGTACCTTTTATCCTTTGAGCGATGGCCCTTCCATGCAGAACCACCGGATCACTTTAGCCAGCTTTCGCTCCTGCTCGGCTTGTCTGCCTCACAGTCAAGCACCCTTCTACTAATGCGCTCTTCGTACGATTACCAACCGTACTGAGGGTACCTTTGCGAGCCTCCGTTACTTTTTAGGAGGCGACCACCCCAGTCAAACTACCCACCATGCAA
>JAKAJX010000060.1 GCA_021824855.1 Bacteroidota bacterium
TATAGTTTCACAAATATTACCAATACGTTCGTAAGTAGTACACATGAATGTATTAATGCCTTCCTCTCTTGCATGGTTCAAAGTTTGCATTATTGCATTATCCTCTTTAAACTTTAATAGTTGAGCCCTTGATTTTTCGTCAGACGCATGATTAACACCAAAAAATTGATTATCTCCAAACAATATCCTTTCCATTAGTTTAAAGATTTATTTCTTATCATAGAAATTGCATAATCTGTTTCGGCTGCACTTGCAAAACTGTTAATTATACCAGCCTTTTTAGTTTTTACAGAATTAACAAAGTAGTCTATTTGTGTAGAATATTCTTCTCCACGTAAATAAAAATCTACCGATTGTTGTAATAAACTAATGGGTAATATATTCCATCCTTTTGTATACATTTCAAAATTAGGATTGTCTTTAAAATATACTTTTAATTCTGTTGTATCAGCAATAACCTTTCCTTTGGTTCCACTTATCGTTAATGAGGTAGTCATTTTTCTATAAGCATCATCACTCCAGTTTACCGAGAGTTGACCTTTAATTCCTGCTACTACCTCCACCATGGCATATACCGCATCTTCTACCTTATCCGAAAAAATGGATGGCAAATGAGCACTATGCACTTTAACAATAGGAGAAAGAATATAATTAATAAGGTCAATTACATGTGAAGCATAATCTAATAAACACCCTCCTCCTTCTTCAGGTTTAGCTCTCCAATTACCCGTACGTTTTCTGGTAATAACAGGACCATAAGCTTCTCCCACAAAATGGTATATATTGCCTATCAAACGATGGTCAACAATCTTTTTCAATTCATTAAATGTGCCAATAAATTTATTATGGTAACCCACTTGGTTTATTAACCCTTTCTTTTGAGCAATATTGGCTAATTCTGATGATTGGTTGGCTAATAAAGTAAAAGGTTTCTCAGCAAATACATGTATATTATTTTTTAATAAAAATGAAATAACCTCGTAATGAGTTTTAGTAGGTATTGCAACAAAAACAGCATCTGGATTTACTTTTTCAATCATCTCTATATAATCTGAAAAACAATTATATCCGGATACTTTTGTAAGAAAATTTGTTACAAGCTCCGACTTATCGCAAACCCCTACTACATTTACGTCTGGATGGGCTCCAAGTATGGAAAGATGAGAAATACCCATTTTCCCTGCCCCTATCAACGCTACTTTTATCATAATTCAATTTTCAAATCCTGAATAAATTTCGATTTTATATTGCTGGGTAATAATTCTCCAAATATATTTCTTCAGTGCTATTTGCTTTAAATTATTTGCTACGGTATACAAATCAATTAAATTGCTCTTTTGTAAAAGCGTAACTAATTCGCTTTCATTTTGAAAAAATAAAGCTTTACCTTCTGTTGTGAATTGATTATAAATGGAATTGTATGCAAATACAGGTAAGCCTAAATACATTGCTTCAACCAATGAAGGATTAGTCCCTCCTGCGGAATGACCATGTATGTATATAGTACAATTACTTCTTAACATATCCAGTTCATCTCTATCATAAATAGCGTCTATCAAAATAATTTTTTCACAACTTGAATATTGCTCTTTTAATCGCTTTCCATATTCACTATTATTCCAATTGCCTACCAAAACTAATTGTAAGGTATTTACTTGAATAAAACACCGTAATATCATCTCTATATTATTGTCCGGCTGTATTCTACTAACAGAGAAACAATAAGGCTTTATTAAAAATGGGTATTTTTTTGTAGCTGCTTCGGTTATTGCTTGCAGTTGAGACTGATCTCCTCCATAAGCTATTAAAGTGCTATGTCTTCCATAAGTATTCAAAATATATTCCTGTATCCCTTCATTGTCTGCAATTATGGAAGCAGCATAGCGAATTAATAGAGATTCACTAAGTTTAATAATACGCCGAGCAATGTAAGACCACTTAACTCTTTGCCAATCTAATCCACCAAAATTGACAATTAATTTACGATTAGCTTTTCCAATAAAAGGAAGTATAAAACCGGCACCAAATCCTAACAAAATAATTCGGTCGTTATGCCGTATTGCTTTGCACAAGCAAATACTATCATATAAAATTCCCCAGAAACCATGCGAGGAAACTGAAACATATTGCAATACTGCGCCTTTATACGTTGCTAATTTATAAGGCATATCAATAGAAGAACAATAAATACTTAATTGCATCTCGGTCGATAGATATTCTGCCAAATACTCTGCCAATGTTTCAAAGCCCCCATAATTATTAGGAACACCCCGAATTCCAACTATTGCAACACGTAACATACTTAAAATATATCAGCCAAATTAAACAAGATTTTTTGATACAGAAAAGCCATTTTATATAAAAAAATGTTTTATTATTTTACTCCTCCATCATTTATAAAATGTTTTACCTTAGCTTTTACAAATCACTAAAATTAAGCATCATTATAATGCACCAATTGCTAAAAAATGAATTATTTATACACCAGATACAAAACAATAAGAAATTTCATCGATATTCCTATTTTATGTATTGCTTATCTAATTTCTATATTATTACTCAAAAAGGTTCATTACAAAAGCGATTTTTCATTTAGTATTTCATTTATTGCTCTTGCAATAAGCAGTTGGTATGTTTGTGCTCAAATCAGCAATTTATATATAGACAGAAGATCTAACCGCTTTTCGGAAGAAGTTATTTTTATACTATATACCCAGTTTTTATTTACGCTTGTTCTTGCTGCAAATTTTTTCTTTTTAGATATTTATAACGGCTATAATTTACTATTCTTTTTTTATTTTAATGCCGCCTTCTCTTTTTTGCAAATAATTATAAAATATTATTTAAGAAAAAAACTACAGTTTGCATTTTTAAATAAAGCCACTTACGATAAATTATTATTAATTGGTTCTACACAATCTGCAAGAGAATTTCATGAAACCGTAAACATACATTTCTATTATGGCTACAAATGTGTAGGTCTTCTGGGAGATTATGATTTAGAATTACAAGATTGCCCTTATTTAGGAAATATTAACTCGCTGGATACTATTTTAAAAGAAAAAAAAATTGAAGAAGCTGTAATTACATTGCCTAATACTCAAATCAATCAAATAAAACTATGCTGTGATATTTGTGACGAATTAAATGTTAAAACCAGAATTGTGCCCGACTTTTATCAGTATTCAGCGAATACCTCTAAAATAGAATACATTGGACTTATACCAGTTTTAAAAATTAGAGATTTACCACTTGATAAAAAAATAAATCAATTCTTAAAAAGAACATTTGATATTATTTTTTCACTTTCTTTTTTTGTATTCTTAGGAGTTTGGTTATTCCCATTAATTGCTATTTTGGTCAAATTATCCTCAAAAGGACCTGTTTTTTTTAAACAAGAAAGATGGGGTTTGAATAATCAAAAGATTACATTATACAAGTTTAGAACCATGACTCATGGAGCCCCACAATTTACAGAAACAGGAAAATTTGCTTTAACTATAAAAAACGATCCTCGTATTACGTTAATAGGTAAATATTTACGCAGAATCAGCTTCGATGAATTACCACAATTTTGGAATGTGCTTTTGGGTGATATGTCAGTCGTAGGTCCACGCCCTCATGCTACCCCCATGAATTTAGAATCGATGCATACTGTTGATAATTACTTGTTGAGACATTTAGTAAATCCCGGCATAACAGGATGGGCACAAGTTAACGGATCGAGAGGAGAAACAAACAGGCCCGGTGCAATGGAAACAAGAGTTCGATTTGATCTCTATTATATAAACAAATGGAGTTTTTGGTTAGATTGCCAAATCATTCTGCAAACTATTGTAAATATTATAAAAGGGGACGAAAATGCCTATTAAATTATTAAGAGGATTAACCCTATTATGCATGGGAGTTATCTTCCAGTTACATGTAACAGCCCAAACAATTTGGGAGAATCCAAAATCAGAAGCTTACCCATTTCTTACAAGAATGGCTAATAAAGGTCTAATTCAATTTAACGATTTAATACTCCCCGTTAGCCGTAAAACCATATACGAACATCTACGGCAACTACAACAAATATCCTCTTCTTTAACATCGACAGAAAAAAAAGAATTAGCATTTTACTTGCAGGAATATAGCCGAGCTTATCATACAATAAAAGACACAAGTAATATTTCTTTTTTTAAAAAAGACGCTTATGGAAGATTTAGATCATTCACCGCCAATGAACATACAACAACACTTCAGGTAGATCCAATTATAGGCATGGGCTATATTGGAGGATCAGACAAAGCAGTAAAACAATATAGCTCAGGAGTAGATATTTGGGGAACTATTGGTAGCCATTGGGGTTTTCAAATATATTTTAGAGATTTCAATGAAACAGGTACCGGTTTTGATACCTTAACTCAAAATACACCCAATACAGGAATTATCAGAAAAGATATTTCAAACCATAAAAGTTTAAATTACAGCGAAACAAGGGCAGCTATTACTTATACATGGAAAAAAGGGATAGTAAGCATTGGTCAAGATCACCTGCAATGGGGATATGGTCAAAATGGATTAATTGTACTTTCAGATAAATCTCCGGTATTCCCTTATATCCGTTTCGATTATCAATTGTTTAAATGGCTTCATTTTAACTATGCACATATTTGGCTTAATTCAAATATTATTGACTCAGGCAGAACCTATGCTACAGGAAATACAGTGTATGGCGGTCAGCGAACATATTTTCAACCTAAATACATGGCAATCCACAGTGTAAATATTACCCTAAAAAAAGGATTAACCGCGGCAATTGGAGAGTCTATGATTTACAATGATCGAATCCAAATTCCCTACTTAATTCCTATTTTGTTTTATAAAATTTATGACTACGAAAGCACCAATAGTAATAACATGTCCGGCTCTAATTCGCAAATTTTCTTTAATATTAACTCAAGAAATCAAATACCCAAAACGCAATTATATGGAACAGTTTTTATAGACGAAATATCTGTAACAAATTTTTTTAATACAAAGAAACGACGAAACCAACTTGGATATACGATAGGAATTGAAAAGAATGATTTATTTATTCCCTATTTCTCCATGGGAGTTGAATACACAAGGGTAAACCCTTTTGTATATAGAAACTTTATTCCGGCAGAAGATTATACCAATCATGGATATTATTTGGGAGATTGGATGGGAAATAACTTTGATAGAATAATTGTAACAGCGAAATACCATCCAATTGCCAAACTAAGCTTAATGGCACGTTTTCAATATAGTCGTAAAGGCGGACCGGGTAATTTAATTCAACAATATTTTGTCCAGCCTCAACCATCTTTTTTATTTGATTTACAAAATAAAACAACTGAATTTTATTTTCAAGCAAAATACGAATGGCTTCATAGATTATACATCAATGCAATTATCCAACAATTACATTCACATGATGCTATCCTCAATACCAATAACATAGCCAATACCTTACAATTGGGAATCAGCTATGGATTATAACTTCAATGTTTATATTGCTAAATTAAACTAACATTATAAAATAAGTTTAATTTAAAAACTTCTGTTTGCTGTATATATATAGGTTTTAACGATATTTGCTACTAACTAAGTTTAACTGAATGAACTCCAACATTTTTCAAAAACTTGCATGGTGCTTATCTTTCTTACTAATACTTGCTTCAAGCCAAGCACAACAGTCCATTTTAAACAATGTATCACCCGACCTAAAAGTCAATCAACTTTCAGATCAACAAATGTTGCAATTATGGCAAGAAGCACAGAAAAATGGACTATCAGAAAATCAAGCTATTAAACTTATGGCTCAAAAAGGAATGAGTCAATCTGAAATTGGCGCCTTTAAACGTAGGTTATTAGATATGCAAACTAATTCTAAATTAACCAAAACAAATACACTTAACTTAGTTACCGATACCACAGCTTTTATAAGAGATAGCAGTTGGATATCTCAAATTCCGCAAAGCAGAAAGAAGAGTAATGTATATGGCATGGAATTTTTTAGTAACCCGGCAACTTCTTTCGAGCCTAATCTTAGAATTGCTACTCCACAAAATTATATTATAGGCCCCGATGATGAACTATTAATTTCCATTACAGGGCTTAATGAAAATAACTTCAGCAAAAAAGTATCTCCAGAAGGTACCATTCAAATTCCTTATAGCGGAATTTTGTATGTATCGGGTTTAACCATTCAACAAGCTTGCCGCATCATCAAAAATAAACTTGCTAATAAGGTTTACCCTGCTTTAAAAACAGGTGCAACAGAACTTACTATAACTTTGGGTAATATAAGAAGTATACATGTTACTATTATTGGTGAGGCTCAAAGACCAGGCAGTTATAGCATTTCCTCTTTAGCTTCGTTTTTTAATGTATTATATCTTTCAGGTGGCCCTACCGAGAATGGTTCTTTGAGAAATATAGAAATTATCAGAAATAATAAAGTATTCTCCACCATCGACCTTTATTCGTTTTTACAAAAAGGCATATTAAATAAAGATATTCGATTGGAAGATCAAGATATTATTCGGTTTCCGGTATACGAAAAACATGTATTTCTATCGGGCGAAGTAAAACGACCATTGATATACGAGTTACTACCTAAAGAAACGCTATACGATTTAATACAATTAGGCGGAGGTTTTGGCGATACTGCTTATAAGAATAATATTAAAGTAATACAATTAGGAAATGCTCAGAAAAAAGTAAAAGATATAGCTTCAGAAGACTTTAACAATTATATTCCACACAATGGCGATAGCATTTTTGTAGGAAAAATCCTAAATATAATCACCAATAAAGTTACCATTAATGGTGCTATTAATCACCCGGGATTTTATGAATTTAAAGAGGGGATGCAACTATCAGAACTTATTCTTAAAGCAGACAGTTTAAGAGAACATGCTGCACCTTCTGCAATAATGATAAAGAGAATAGACAATACCAATAATAGGAGTTTTATTCATGCAGATTACACAGCTATACTGCAGCATAGTATTAAAGACATTCCATTAATGAGAGAAGATTCAGTATACATACCCTATATTGATAGCTTGCAAGATATAGTTACTATTTCGGTATCCGGTTATGTAAGAACTCCCGGAGCATTTGTTTACAGAGAAGGAATGACAGCCACAGATGCTATTATCCTTG